>FR898415.1:0-3817 GCA_000437515.1 Acidiphilium sp. CAG:727
CATGGTTCGTATTATTCTTGTCTGGCATTACTCCCCTATCTTAGCATATATTCGACCAAAAGTAAACGGCAGGCGTCAAAAATTTTGCAATACGTCGAATATCTTTTGACAAAATCCCGCCGATAAGGTATACTGTTATTGAAATCGGAGGGAACTTTATGATGGATTATAAAGTAAATTACGATAACTGGCTTTCAAGTCCCTATCTTAACGCCGAAGGTCTTAACGAACTTCGTTCGATCGGAAACGACGACAAAGAAATAGAATACGCGTTCGGCGCCGAACTCGAATTCGGTACGGCAGGCATGCGCGGAATTATCGGCTACGGTACGAATAAAATGAACATTTACACCGTTCGCCGCGCAACGCAGGGTTTGGCGGAACTTATAAAATCGAAGGGCTACTCCGCCATGAAAAAAGGCGTGGCTATTTCTTACGATACGCGGAACAAAAGCGAACTCTTCGCGCGTACCGCAGCGGGCGTTCTTTTGTATAACGATATAAAGGTATATATCTATCCCGAACCCCGCCCCGTACCCATGCTTTCTTACGCGGTCAGAAAATTCAACTGCGCCGCCGGCATAATGATTACGGCAAGCCACAACCCGAAAGAATATAACGGCTACAAAGTTTACGGCGCGGACGGAGCGCAGATGAGCCCGGAAGACACCGCCGAAACGGTAAAATATATTTCTGCCATCACCGATTATTTTTCGATTAAAGAGGTAGAAGTAAAAGAGATTAAAAAGAGCGGCAGTCCCGCGTCGCTCGTCGTTATCGACAAGCGTATGCAAAAGAGTTATTACGACGAACTCGTAAAACTAACCCTTTCCAAAAAAGCCGTAAAAGAAGTAGGCAAAAAAATTAAAATAGTCTACACTCCCGTTCACGGAAGCGGTTACGTCCCGGTAACGACTATACTTAAACGACTTAAAATAAGAGTTTCGGTAGTCGAAGAGCAAGTCGCGCCCGACCCGAATTTCTCGACGGTCGAAGTACCCAACCCGGAATTTAAGGAAACGCTTAAAATGGGCATCGCGCTTGCCGACAGAATTAAAGCAGACGTGGTGTTCGGCACCGACCCCGATTGCGACAGACTCGGCGTGGCGATAAGAAACGACGAAGGCGAATTTCTCGCGCTTACGGGCAATCAGACGGGCGTTCTGCTTCTCGATTATATTTTATTAAGGCTGAAAGCCGAGAACAAACTCCCGGCAAACGGCGTGGTCGTCAAGAGTTTCGTTTCGACGGGCATGGCTCAACTCGTGTGCGCGAATTACGGCGTGGAACTCGTAGAAACTCCCGTCGGATTCAAGTTCATCGGCGAAAAAATCAAACAGTACGAGGCTGACGGCTCGCACTCGTTTATATTCGGTTTCGAAGAAAGTTGCGGATACCTTCGCGGAACTCACGCGAGAGATAAAGACGCAGTCGTCGCAAGCATGCTTTTTGCCGAAATGGTATGCTATTATCAGAGCGTAGGCAAGAGCGTTTACGGCAGACTTAAAGAACTCTACGAAAAATACGGTTTCGTCGCCGACGTTACGGACAGTATAAAGTATTCGGGGCTTAACGCAATGGCGGAAATGAACGCCGCCGTCGGAAAGTTAAGAGAAAAAACGGTTACGAGCGTAGGAATATACACCATAAGCGGAGTCCGCGATTATCTTACCGGCGTAAGGACGTCGGACGGGCAGACGCAGAAAATGTCTATAAGCGGCGTCAACTGCCTTTATTACGAACTTTTAAGCGGCGGCTTTATATGCCTCAGACCGAGCGGAACCGAACCGAAACTCAAAATCTATTATTCGGTCAAAGCCAAAGACAAAGCGCACGCCGACAAGGCGATAGAAGAACTCCGCGCCAACTTTACCTCCCTACTGAAAGAATAACGGCAACGATACCGGGCGATTTGCCGTAAGCCAAGGATAAGTTTATGTTATATAAAATGCGAAAAGAAGAATTCGCAACGGTTTATAAGATTATGTCCGAGTCGTTCCCGGTCGACGAGCGTCGCACGTTTGACGAGCAGATCGGGCTGCTGACGAATCCGCTATTTGAAATTCTCGTCTGGAAGGACGGTGATTTGGGCGACGTTAAAGGCTTTATTTCGACTTACCGTCTGGAAGGATTTTGTTTCGTAGAGCATTTTGCCGTAAGCGAAAAGTACCGCAACGAGGGAATAGGACGTTCCGTACTGAAAAAATTGCTCGAAGGGCAGGAAAAAGTTTGTCTGGAGGTCGAGCCTCCGGAAACGGAACAGGCAAGGCGCCGGATCGAATTTTATCGCAGAAACGGTTTCTATACGAACGAATATCCGTATATACAGCCGCCTATTTCCAAGGGTACGAAACCCCTTCCGCTTATAATAATGACTACCGGCGGCGTAATTGACGGACGCGAATTTCTCCGCATAAAAAACGAATTATACGGTAAAGTATACCAGGCAAAAATAATATGAACCTTGCCAAAACGCGCTCGAAGCAAGCGATGATAAAAGCGTAACCGTCGTATGTATAGGTCAGGCAAATAATATAGCCGACTTTTTAGACTTCGACGAAGAACTGTTTTTAAGAAAAGTAAAACGGGTAGTCGTAATGTGCGGGAATTTCACCGATTACGATAAAGAGTATCTTCTCGACGGCGTTTACTATAAAGGCGAATTTAACGTAACCCTCGATATTCGCTCTATGCAAAGACTATTTGAAGAAAATAACTTGCCGTGCTTCGTACTCGATTTCAATCAGGGGGGTCGACGTTTTATCGGGCGACGGTCTGAAAAATCAAATTGGCAATCCCGTAAGAGAAGCGTATAAAGCGCACGGCAACGGGGTGAATTTCAATTTGCCGTCCTGGGACTTAATGGCGGTAATGTTTGCCGTCGGTCAGTACGACAACCTGTTTACGGTCGGTGAAAAAGGAACGGTCGGGATAGACGATAACGGAAAATCGACTTTCGAAGCGGGAATCGGCGAACACCGCCTGATTTACAGAGCGGCANCGGCCCCCGCTGGATTTACAGGGGGGCAGCCGCAAGCGAATTTGCGAACGTAATCAACGAAAAGTTGGCGTCCGAATAAAATCCGGATAAAAGGAGTGTAAGGCAATGAAAAAGATATTCGTGGTCGGCAGTCTGAACATGGATTTGCGTATAGAAAGCCCGTACATGCCTAAGGCGGGCGAAACGATTACGGGCAGCGGGTTTATAACTAACGGCGGCGGTAAAGGCGCGAATCAGGCCGTAGCCGCGGCGAAACTCGGCGGAAGCGTGAGAATGTGCGGAGTCATCGGAAACGATGCTTTCGGCAAAACGCTTATCGATAATCTGACCTCGGCGGGCGCGGACGCGTCGCGTATAAGAATCGCCCCGGATGCTCCGACGGGTATTGCCGTGATAATCGTCGCCGAAGGCAACAACAGGATTATTCTCGATAAGGGCACGAACGCGCTTTTATCAAAAAACGATATAGACGAATTTTTAACGGAAGCGACAGCGGGCGATATTTATCTTACGCAACTCGAAAACTCGATGGACGTAATCGGTTACGGGCTGAAAAAGGCTAAAGAAAAGGGTATGTTTACGATACTCAATCCCGCCCCCGCGAACGGAGAAATCGCGAAATTTTTTCCGTTCGTCGATCTGATAACGCCCAACGAAACCGAACTCGAAATTTTCGGCGGAAAAGAAGGATTGTTTTCAAAAGGCATAAACGCGATCGTAACCACGCTCGGAGCGAACGGTTACGAGATTGCGGACAGATACGGAGCGCGCCGTTATCCGTGTATCAAGGTAAAAGCCGTCGATACCACGGCGGCG
>FR898415.1:3828-4094 GCA_000437515.1 Acidiphilium sp. CAG:727
ACCCCGGCGGCGGGCGACACGCTTTGCGGCGGACTTGCCGTAGGACTTTCGCAAGGTAAATCGTTGGAAGAATCGTGCGGGTTCGGAAGTCTCGCGGCTTCGATCGCCTGCACGAAAAAAGGCGCGCAATCTTCGATTCCTACCTATAAAGAAGTAACCGACTATCAATAACGATAAAAATAGACGAAAAGCCCTTGAAAGCAAACGGAAAGGTTTGCATTCAAGGGCTTTTTGCTTGCGCTATGCCAGACAAGAATAATACGAAC
>FR898416.1 GCA_000437515.1 Acidiphilium sp. CAG:727
AGGTTCGTATTATTCTTGTCTGGCATACCTGATCTGAAAAGATAAATCGCAAAATATAACGAAAAAAGCACGAGATTCGACGTAATCTCGTGCTTTTACGTTTCTTAAATTTTTCGCATACTTATCTCATTTTATAATAATTCTTATAGATCCCGTTATGCGTAGAATCGGCGCTTTCGATGAACAGTTTGAATTTGCATCCGTCGGAATCCGTATCGGATTCATAGCGGATTTCAAAAATCCAGACCGAACCTTTTACGAAGTAGCCGTTATCCAAGGCTTTATTTCTTACGTAATAGAACTTATATAACTTGCTCGGATTATCGCCGAAATAGTCGGATAAATCATTCTTTTGTTCTATGATATACCAATTTTCGTTCGTGCCCATGCTGTATTTTTCGTTTCTCGGTGTACCGAACATGCCGTCATAATGCGTTTTCAAGTACGAAAAATACGTTTCCGCATTCGCTTGGAAAGTAGCCTCGTCCGGACAAATTTGCGAGAACGAATATCCGTCGTTATACCAGGCGTCGCTTGAATTGATCTTTCCCGACAACCCCGACGGAGCGGGCAGACCCGCAAGCCCTTTTGCCGACAGTTCTTCTTCGGTAAACCATTTCGCGCCGTCGTGGAGCGGCTTCTGAGTTTCTTCTCCGCCGCGGTTATTTTTGCAAGCAGCCGATCCGATGCAGGTTATCGCTAACAACGCCGCGCAAATAATCGTAGATAATTTTTTTCCGAACATAATTTTTATAACCTCCGTAACACGGTATTCTTTTGATTGACTTATTATATACCGTTTAATTGCGTTTTGCAAGCATTTTGCAGAGATACGATATAACTCAACGTAAAATTCGTATTAGCGTCTGCCACGGACTTTTACGGATTTTCAACGCTTTTTACGAAAAATCGGCGGAAGTTATCAATAACCCCCCGCCGAACATCGGTTTTTTTTAATTATAACAGACTCCTCTTTTACGGCTTATCCGCTATATCCGTAAAATAACCCGGATTCTCCGTCCCTCCGTCGATACGGGCGTAAGATTTGTCAGTATGCCCGTCGTCGTAAGAAGTACCTTTCCCTCCCGTAAGTTTTTTGCATTGCAAAAACATATTACCGGAAATGGACGCGTTATCCGTATTCCATCCGCTGCCGACGTATACGGAAGCGAGTCTGCCGCAATTAAAGAACATGTGGCTCATATCCGTAACGCTTCCGGTATTCCAACCGGAAAGGTCTAGCGAGGTAAGATTACCGCACTCGTAAAACATACAAAACATATTAGTAACGGCGGCGGTATTCCACGAAGAAACGTCTATCGTCTCAAGTTTTTTGCAACCGCGAAACATACAATACATATTGCTAACTTTGCCGGTGTCCCACGAAGAAAGATCAAGCGACGTAAGGCTGCCGCAACCGTAGAACATACTGTTCATATTGGTAACGCCTGCGGTGTTCCACTTTGAAAGGTCAAGCGTCGTCAAAGAAGAACAACCGTGGAACAAAAACTCCATATCCTCGACGTTTTTGGTATTCCACGAGGTAACGTTTTTTACCTCCGCCAACTTGTCGCAACCGCGAAACATACCGCGCATAGTGGTAACCATTCCAGTTTCGAAGTTTGAAAAATCGACGGACGTCAGTTCCTTAAGTCCGAAAAACGTTTGAAAGGAATCCGGATTGGCGTAAATTTTTCGGTTTGAAAGAATATACGCTTTCGTTCCCTTAACGTACAGTTTTATTTTACCCGTTTTTTTCAGGTCGACGTTTGTCGGCTCGATTCCGACGATTTCGCTCTCGTAATCGTCCGTTTTCCCGAATACGACTTCCGTCACGGAAGTACCCAAAGTATTTCTGAGTTGCAAACCCGGCATAAGCGTGTCTACGCTCGTTAAGTTCAAAGTAAGATTCCCCACCGGCTTTTCTATCACGTATTTACTCATAGTGAACGCAACGGAAAGAAGAGAAGTTACCAGAAACATAAAAAGTAACGCGATTATACTTTTACGTCGGATATTTTTCGTAAAATTTTTCATATACCTTCTCCGCCTATTTAACAAACTTGCTCGGCGCGAACCGAAACGCCCGTATTCGTGAAAACGTAATCCCGCAACAGGATGCTTTCGTCAACTACGGAAAAAACCAAAGTATGATCGTAAGTTTGAGATTTTCCCGCCGTAAAACGCCCCACGTCCGCAATCGTAACCGTTTTTCCGTCCGCCGAAACCGTACCGCTCTTTCCGTCCACGGTTACCGAAACGCCGTTCGGCAACGCTTGGGGAAAGGTCACTATCACGTCGTATTTGAACGCTAATTCCGCCGTTTTCCCCTCTTTCGTATTCGTAACCGTAAAGTTATACGAGGCGGTCGTGATTCCCCGTTCGCAGTCAATCGTCAGATTATCGGAAGAACTCCCCCGTAAATCTATAATCAGAACCGAAACCTGCGCGTTGTCGCCGCCTCTTGACGAGGAAAGATTTTTAGCAAAAGAAACGCCGCTCGCCGCAACGAGAAGAGTTACGAAAAGGATAACGAGCGCAAAAACCGATCTTGCGCCGTTTCCTCTTTTCATTCCTCCGTTTCTTAACATCTTCGTCCTCCGTCAGCGGTTCGGTTCCCCGGGATTGCCCGACGGAATTTCCGACTGATCCGCTAAAAAATACTTTACTTACTTTCTTATCCGCAGAGGTCGCTTTTTCCGCGCGACCGAACGGTTTGCTTTATACCTCGCCCGTTTACAGAGCGTATTGCGTCACCTGCATATCAAGGTCAAAATCGATTTCCGTGCAGACGTCTTTTATCGTCCAGTCGCCGTAAGCGGCGTAACTCGCGTCGTCTGCGCGACGGCCGAGAATCGTGTCGAGTTCGTTAACGGTTATACCGGTAAAGGTTCCCTTCCCCTCAAACGCCCACGCCCAGACGAGTTCGTAAGTCGTTTCGGCTAATACCTCGCCTGCTTCTTTTACGCTGAGAACGGGGTCGGAATGGAAAGTCAAGGCAACCTCCATAAGAGTCGTGTTTTCCGCGCCGGTTACGACGACGC
Source organism: Acidiphilium sp. CAG:727 (assembly GCA_000437515.1). Lineage (GTDB taxonomy): Bacteria > Bacillota > Clostridia > Christensenellales > Borkfalkiaceae > UBA10281. Next base: position 3,045 of record FR898416.1, read on the forward strand.
CGTTCTTTTTAAGCGTCCATTTAACGGGTTGATATACTATCTCTTCCCCGCCGGCTTTCTGCAGTTTAAGTACTACGTCCTTTTTCGGGTGTATCCCCATTGCAATCAACGCTTTCACTTCGGCGCGTCCTTTGATCTTAAAGGTCATAGACCCGGTCGTTCCGGGCGCAATTACGTTATAGTCGCCGCTTGCTTTTACGGTAAGACCGGCAGTATCTGCGGTCGCTTTGCTTACCACGCCGTCGAACTTATAGTTTTTGCCGAAAAGGTTACTGCCGTCTGCCTCTAAGGTATAACCCCATTTGGCAACCTGCGCTATGCCTTTATCGCTGCTGCTCGTTACGTACTTTGACAAAGTGTATCCGCCAAAGCACAAAATCGCGATTAATGCAAATAATAATACTGCTATAACCGCCGTTTTCCCGTTATTCTTCCTTTTTGTTTTCTGTTGTGTCATCTTCGGCACCATCCATAAAAAAATTTTCTTATTTCAAACGGCTCGCGGCCTGTTTGCTCCTTTTTCGCCCGTCAACTCCGTTCAGGTTGCGTTACCGGAAATTTTCGGAAATAAAAAAGGTTGCAACCTAGTATCCGTAACGATACTATATTGCAACCGGGCGTACTCTTTTTACCAAACCCAAACTCGCCCGCGGTCTTCGCAGGACGACGCGTAGTTTGTAATAAAGTTCCTTGGCTTTGCGTCACCGCCTCACGACGGTTTTGCCGACAAGTATTCGATTGTCCCGAAAGAGAATTTACAAGCGATTCGTACCGCTTCTCCCATTTCAGCATTTTCATTATACACTCGTCAAAACTCCTTGTCAAGCATTTTTGAGAATATAAAAAATTATTCGTACAGATACTTTTGTGTTCCGAGAAAGTCGGAACGGGCAACACTTACAATTTATACGTAAACAAGGCGCTGCGGTATATCAAACAAAACTTCAACCGCGACATATCAACCGAAAACGAAATCTACCGCGAAACCGTATTCAAGCCCAAATAAAGGTCTGCGCTTATTCCTTTTTACGGTTTTATCGCCCGTTATTCTTTTGACTTAAACGCGGATAAATGCTAATATATCTCTATGGATTCTTTTTACTCGGAAATCAAAGCAGAGGCGACTGACGAAACGATAATCGAACGTTCGAAGTTTATCTGCCTTATAAAAAAAGTCGAAACCGAAGAAGAAGCCCGCGAAGTTTTGTCGGTCGTCAAAAAAAATCACCCGTTCGCCACGCACAATTGCTACGCTTTCATTCTGCGAAGCGGCGCGGCGAGATTTTCCGACGACGGAGAACCGCAGGGTACGGCGGGGCAACCTATGCTTGAAGCACTCAAAAACAACGGCTTATACAACGTCATAGCCGTGGTTACGAGATATTTCGGCGGGATAAAACTCGGCGCAGGCGGTCTGGTAAGAGCCTATTCGGGCGCGGTATCGTCCGCAATAAGGCTTGCGGGCAAAATCGATTTCTACCCGTCTGACGTTTACGGAATTTCGTTTAACTACGATGCGTATTCCCACTTTCTGAAATTTACGCAAAACAACCCGATAACCGTGCTGTCAACCGATTTTAGACAAAACGTACAGGTTAAAATCGCCGTTAAAAAGCCGAGCGGAAAAACCGTTGCCGCTATTAACGATTTACTTATCGGTAAAGCCGAAATCGACAAAATCTCGGAAGGATATTACGCCTATGAATAAGATAACGGACATAAAACCGCAGGTGAAAAATCCGACGAGGTGCAGTATCTATCTCGATAACGCCTTTTATTGCGGACTCGAACTCGAAACCGTAATGCGTTACCGACTTAAAATCGGAACGGAAATAGAAAAAGAGAAGTTGGACGAGATACAAGCCGACAGCGAAAAATCGCGCGCTTTCGACAAAGCGTTGAATTTTATTTCACGCTCCAAAAAGACCGAGAAACAAGTGCGCGACTATCTTACGACCAAAGGTTACCTGGACAAGACGATAGACGGGGTTATCGAAAAAATGGCTTCGTATTCGTTTATCGACGACGCGGACTATTCCGCCGACTACGCGAAAAGCGTTTCAAAAAACAAGGGCAAAAGACTGATCGCCATGGAATTGAAACGAAAGGGCGTATCCGACGAAGATATGTCGGCTGCTCTCGACAATTTAGGCGACGAATTGCCTTCCGCCGTCGCCGTCGCCGAAAAATATTCCAAAAACAAAGAAAAAACACGCGAAAACTCGCTCAGATGTTATAAATTTTTACTGTCGAAAGGATTTTCGTACGATACCTCAAAAGAAGCGGTAGATAAGATATTTCAAAATGAAGACGATAATTTTTGACGAAGTGGCGTCCACGAACGACGAACTTAAAAAACTTAAAGACCCTGCCGAAGACGTGCTTATGATCGCCCGCAGACAAAGCGGCGGCAGAGGCCGCAGCGGCGGCAGAGGCAGCAAGGGGCGTTCGTTCTCTTGCGAAAAGGGCGGCGCGTATCTCTCGCTTTTGCGGCTATACCCCTGCAAGGCGGAAGAGAGTTTTTCGATAATGATAACGGCAGCCGTGGCGGTAGTAAGAACTCTCGCGGCGTTCGACGTAACCGCCACGATAAAGTGGCCCAACGATATTTTCGTAGGCGATAAAAAAATTTGCGGAATTTTAATAGAGAACGTTTTCGAGGGCGATACGGTCGCCAGATCTATCGTCGGCATCGGCGTAAATCTTAACAACCCCCTGCCCGCGGAATTGAAAAACACCGCGACTTCGGTTTACGAAATAACGGGGCGTAAGGCGGATATTGACACGTTCGTGGCAACTCTCGCGTATAATTTATACCAAAAGTACACGATTGACGAATACAGGCAGTCGCTGGGAATTCTGGGTAAAAAAATCAAAATCATACGCGGCGACGAAGCCTTTGACGGTGTCGCGAAAGACGTATTGCCGAACGGCAATTTACTTTTGGAAAGCGGCGAAATTCTGTCCGCCGCCGAAATTACCGTGAGATAAAGTTTTTACGTAAAACGATTGTAATTTTAAGAGATTTATGATAAAATATTATCGGTGGAGGTTTTTTCCGCCGATATTTCTTTATCGTCGGGGTATAATATCCCGATAAAGGAGCAAAAAATGAAAAAGAATCTTTCCAAAATGCTCAAAGCCGCTTTGATAGCGGCGGCCGCCGGGACCGTTTTTTTTATTATTGTGGCGCCTGCCGTAATCGTTTTTTCGATAGTCGGCTTACTGCTCGCAGTTTTCAACGTGGTGAACGCCGAACCGTGGAAACTTTGTCTTCTGATACTCATTTTCGGGCTTGCGCTCATATTTCTCGTGTATGGCGTAGTCGTTAAAGGCGGATACGAAACCGCCGTAGCGTTGATGCTTGCCATGATAGGCGCGACTATTCTGCTTATCCCCGTAATCAAGTGGTGGGTAATTCTCGTAGACGTGTTGTTCCTTGCGCTCGCCGTCGTCGTGCTTATGATTATGAAGTCGGATAAACTCATCGTAAAGCGCGCCGAAGACGACCCGAACTACAAGACTTACGACGACGTAAGACAAGAAAAACTCGAAAAACAAATCAAAGAAGAATCCGAACCTCTTCCCGAACTTAAAAATTACAACAAAGACGATAAATCGATTTAAGTATAATTCAAGGCAAAATATGCAGAAAAGAAATTTAACTCTTTTGACCGATTTATACGAACTCACGATGATGAACGGCTATTATCTTAAAGGCAAAAAAGACCAGATAGCCGTTTTCGACGTGTTTTTCAGACAAAACGAATTAATAACGTATTCGCTGTCGGCGGGGCTCGAACAAGCCGTAGACTACGTACTCGGCATCAACTTCGACGACGAAGAAATCGAATACCTCCGTTCGCTCGGCATTTTTGACGACGGCTTTTTAGAGTATCTGAAAACCCTTAAATTCACGGGCGATATATACGCCGTTCCCGAAGGAACGGTCGTTTTCCCGGGAGAGCCGATATTCACCGTAAAAGCGCCCGTCATTCAGGCGCAACTTATCGAAGCCGCCGTCCTTAACATAATCAATCATCAGACCCTTATAGCGACGAAGGCGGCTAAAATAACCGCCGCAGCCAAGGGCGACAACGTTATGGAGTTCGGGCTTCGCCGCGCGCAGGGTCCCGACGCCGGTATATACGGCGCAAGGGCGGCGATTATAGGCGGATGTTCGTCGACGTCAAACGTCCTTGCGGGCAAGGAATTCGGCGTTAAAGTTGCCGGTACGCACGCCCACAGTTGGGTTATGGACTTCCCGTCCGAATACGAAGCCTTCCGCGCTTACGCGGACGTATACCCCGACGCCACCCTGCTTCTGGTAGACACTTACGATACCTTAAAAAGCGGTATTCCCAACGCGATAAAGGTCTTTGACGAACTCAGGGCGAAAGGCAAAAAACCGCTCGGAATACGTATAGATTCGGGCGATCTGGCATACGCTACGAAGATGGCGAGAAAAATGCTCGACGACGCCGGTTATCCCGACGCGATTATCTGCGCTTCCGGCGACCTGGACGAAAGACTCGTTCAGAGCCTTAAACAACAGGGCGCGAAAATAAACAGTTGGGGCATAGGCACAAAACTCATAACGAGCGCGGATATGCCTTCTCTCGGAGGAGTTTACAAACTCGCGGCGGTCGAAAAAGACGGCAAACTTATTCCCAAGATCAAAGTTTCCGACAACACGGCAAAGATAACCAACCCCGGCTTCAAGACGGTTTACCGGATATACGACGGGGCTACGGGTAAAGCCGAAGCCGACCTGATCGCGCTTCGCGACGAAAAAATCGACTTTACGAAACCCCTTACCGTCTATCACCCGACCGAACGCTGGAAGTCTACGACTTTCACCGATTATACCGTTCGCGAACTACCCGTAAAAGTGGTCGAAAACGGAAAATCGGTTTACGACTTCCCAAAACTCGCCGATATATCGGCTTACGCCAAAAAAGACGTAGATACTTTCTGGGACGAATACAAACGTCTGGATCAGCCGCATATTTTCAAAGTCGATTTGTCGGACGGACTTTACGCCCTTAAATCGGATATGTTAAAGCGAGTAAGAAACGGAGAAATTCTTTAATCTATGTGGTACGCGTTGTTGTTGGTCGGCGTGGTTTTCTTCGACCAATTTTCCAAAATCTTAGTTGCCGCGGTCGCGGGCTCTGCGGGAAATACGCCCGACGGCGGAGTTCATATCTGCTGGGTTATAGATAATTTCTTCGAGATTTCTTATTGCGAGAACAACGAGGGAATGATGGGGCTGTTTCCCGAAGTGTCGAATATTATCTTCATCGTCGCTTCGATAATCATTCTTATAGGTATCTGCGTATATCTTGCCGTATCGAAACACCGCGGGAAATGGGTAAACACCGCTCTTATGCTCGTAATGGGCGGCGCGGTAGGCAATCTTATCGACCGCATAATTACCGAATACGTGAGAGATTTTATCCATATAATAATAAAAATCGGCGGGAAAGAGATATTCCCGTACGTTTTCAACGTAGCCGACGTCGCGTTGGTTATAGGGGCGATAATGCTCGTTATTTATATTCTGTTTATCGGTAAAGACGCCGTTTTCAGACGTAAGAAAAAAGACGGCGACGATAAAACGGAAACCGCCGCCGACGCCGCGAAAACTACCGGACCTCAAAAATGAAAACCGAAATTTTTACGGCGGAAACGCAGGAAAGGCTTGACGTTTATCTGACCGAAAAATTAAATAAAACCCGTTCTGCCGTAAAAAAACTTATCGCCGACGGACTGATAACCGTCAACGGCAAGACCGAGAAAGCGGGTAAAGTCGTAAAATGCGGCGACGAGATTTCGGCGACGCTGCCCGACCCCGTTCCGCTTGACTTAACGCCCGAAAATCTGCCTTTGGATATAGTCTATCAGGACGAAGACGTGGCGGTAATCAATAAAGCGCAGGGGGTTACGGTTCACGCGGGCAACGGAACTCACGGTTCTACGCTCGTAAACGCGCTTTTATACCATTTAGACAGTTTAAGCGGCATAAACGGCGTGATACGCCCGGGTATAGTGCATAGAATAGACAAAGACACGTCGGGTCTTTTAGTGGTTGCGAAAAACGACGCCTCGCACCTGTCGCTTTCCGATCAGATAAAGAACAAGACCTGCGCGAGGATTTATTACGCGCTCGTCGAAGGCGTGGTTAAAACCGACAAGGGCGAAATAGAAACGTATATCGGCAGAAGCGATAAAAACCGCACCATGATGGCGGTTACAGACCACGGACGTAAAGCGATTACCGATTACGAAACGGTAAAGAGATTTTCGTCGTACACGCTTATGCGTTTCAGCCTTAAAACGGGGCGTACGCACCAGATAAGAGTACATTGTAAATATATAGGGCATCCGATAGTGGGCGACCCCGTATACGGGTATAAAACGCAGAAATTCAAGTTAAACGGGCAATTGTTGCACGCCGCAGAACTCGCTTTTAATCACCCCCGCACGGGCGAGCGTATGACGTTTACCGCTCCCTTGCCCGATTATTTCGAAGCGGTTCTCAAAAAACTCGAAAAATAAAAGCCGCTACGTAGATTTAAGATTAAATTTTCAACTCCGCGGTACCCCACCCTTCCGGGAGATGTTTCGCTCACGCTCAACATGACACTCAACAAGCACGTCATCGCGAGCGTAAGCGTGGCGATCCCCGCATTAAAAGTCGGAGTGGCTACATAGGCGGCGTACTCCAATCCTCGGGTTTGCCACGACCCGCAAGGGGTCTCGCAAAGACAGTTACGTCATCCTGTCAATAACGATATAAAGCAACCCCGAAAGCGAAAATTTTTCGCTTTCGGGGTTTTGCTTTTTATATCCTGTTCAATTTTTTTAACCGGACGTTACCGCACATTACCTCGGCGTAAGAAAAACTCGTTTTACCTTTGAAGTCGCCGTCGGGACGGACGGTAAACAACGCGGGGTAAACGCTCGTTAAAGTTCCGCTGTAGGTTACGAATTTATTTCTGCCGAGCGCGACTTGAACGCTCACCTCTTCGCCGCGGCACGCCGCAATCAATCTTTTTACTTTACTTATATCGCCCGTCGATTTTATCATACGAGCGTATTATCGACGACTTATACCCGGATTATACGTCGTAATCGTCGCGTTCGTCTTCGTCCTCTTCTTCGTCTTCTTCGCTGTACTCGCCGATGTCGGTAGGATATTCGAAGTCGTCATCGTCGTCGTGAACGCCGTCGTCGTAGTAATCGTCGTCCTGCTCTTCTTCGTCGTCAAAAAGTTCTTTGGCTTCTTCCTCTTCGAGTTGCGAAAGCGAAAGCATCGCTTCTTCGTCGTCGCCCTGATTGCTTATCGCTTCTTTTTCGTCCTCGTCGAGATAGTTTCTCCACTCTTCGTCGTTGTCGGGATCGTCCTCGCTCGTTTCTTCGCGTTCCTTTTCGGCGCGAGCCTCTCTGCACTCCTCGCACATCTCTTCGCCGTCGTCGATAAAGTTACGTTTGCAGATCGGGCAAAGGACCTGATCCTGATCGTCGTCGCCGTCGAGCGCGGCAAATTTTATCTGCGGTCCGATTTTGAGTTCAGCCTTACAAACGTCGCAGTACGGCTCGCCTTCGAGCATGTAGTTAAGGTCGCACCTCGGACATTTTACGTATTTCATTTTATTCTCCCTGTCGCCCGAAAAAGTTCGGGCTTTATATAATATATATCCGAATTTTAATTTTATGTGCAAAATAACACGCACAAAAAATACGCATAAACCGCTTTCGGCGATTCACGCGCATATATTATAGCATAATATTTTTATTTGTAAACTGTTTTATATAACCAAAACGAATTTTTTCAGTTATTTTTTCAAAAAATCTATCAAAGATTTCTTTTTATCCGAAGATAAATTTTCAAGCAAACGTTCTATCTCCCGATTTTCGTCATAATCGTAAAAATCGTCGCTAAAAAACCTTGCCACCGAAAAATTACAGATTTCTAACACCTGAAATAAGTTTTCTATCGACAGTTGAAAACGCCCGCGTTCAACCATACCAATGTATTGCGCGCTTTTACCCATTCTCAAACTTAATTCTCTTGCCGATAAATTAGCCTTATTCCTGACGTAACCGAGTCTTACTAAAAACTCTTTATAATCCATATTCTTCCACCAAGTATTTTATATCATAATTATAAGCCCGTATTTCGTAACGCTATGAAATGCAAAAACATTAAAATATTCTATTTATATTAAAAATGATTACACAATGACAATAATTTGTGCTATAATTATGTATATATGTAACTATTAAGGAGTTTATTTGTAAAAATGAGCAGAAGAAAACATCTGCGTTGTAGTTTTTTCGGACATTATGAAGACGAAATAAGCGAAGAAACAAAACTTAAAATAAAAGAAAAAATCGTCGAGTTAATCAACGACGGTTTCGACATATTTATGATAGGAAATAAAGGTACATTCACGGATATATGTTACCAAATTATAACCGACTTACAAAAAATCTATCCTCACGTAAAGCGGATAATTTGCATGTACAGCCCTTGGGAGAATTTAGAAATAAAACGACCGAAAGAATTCCCGTATCCGGAATACGAAAAAATAATATACTTATCGCCGGCATATCAAGAACAACGAAGTAAAACCATCTACCGCAACCGGGAAACCGTAGATATAAGCGACTACGTCGTTTTTTACGTTCAGGATCGCCCTATGAGCCGAACGTACGAAACTTTAGAATATGCTATAAACTTCGATATTCCTCACTGCAATCTGTCGGAATAGTTCATAACACGTGATTTTATACACTATCTTTTATACAGACTTGCCCGCGCAGCCGCTCCGCCGTCTATTGCGGGGTAAATGTCCCCGCTGAAACGGGGAAAATGTTGCGAAGCGACAAAAGGGGGGGGCGACACTGCCTAAGGTTGCCGCAGTCGCTTTGCTCCTTCGCAATGACATGCTTAATAAACGTCATCGCGAGCGAAGCGTGGCGATCCCGAAGATTGGAGTACGGGCGAATATACTTGCCCTTGCCTTCTCTTTGCAGAGAAGGTGGCGGCGTAGCCGACGGATGAGTTCTCGGAAGTGTGGTATTTTTCGGACTTTATATGCAGAATATAAATTATACTCCGTTATTCTTTGGCAAGGCGGGAGCGGAACAGTTCGGCTAAATCGCCAGCGCCTAAAACGAGCAATAAATCGCCTTCGTCGAGTTTTTCCGTCAATCCGGAAAACAACTTATCAAAATCGTCGAAATACTCGCCCTTACCTAAATCTTTATATAAATCGAGCGCGCTTCCGCCCTCTACCGGGGCTTCTCTCGCGGCGAAAGTCCTGAACAGATACAGATTCTCAACGCCGCCGAGTACCTTGATAAATTCGTCCTTCAAAAATATAGTTCTCGAATAAGTGTGCGGTTGAAATACGACGAGAATATTTTTCGCCCTTTCTTTTTCAGCCGCGGATAAGCACGCCGCAATCTCTTTGGGGTGATGAGCGTAATCGATAATCACGTCCGCCCCGTTAATTTTTCCTATCCGCTCGTAGCGGCGTTTAACGCCCTTGAATTTCTTTATCCCCCGCGCTATATCCTTTGCCGAAACGCCGATTTCTCTCGCTAAGGCGCAAGCCGCAAGCGCGTTGACGGCGTTATATTCGCCGGCAACCGAAAGCGCGATTCTCGTAAGTTTTTTGCCGTTTTCGGTAAGATAAAAAGAATATGCGCCGTTCTTTTCGGTAAGATTTTTCACGCCGTATTTCGCCTTGTTTTTAACGCCGAAAGTAACGGCGTTTTTTTCTTTATATCCGGCAAGTACGGGATCGTCTATATTGATAATCGCCTTATCCCCCGATTTTAAGTAAGATAAATAGGCATTTTTGAGTTCGTCGTAACCGTTATAACAATCTAAGTGATCGGCGTCGCAATTAAGGCACAGACAGACGTCCGCAGGAAAATTAAGCAGGTTCTTTTTATACTCGCACACTTCCGACAAAAACACTTCGCTGCCGCGGATAACGCTGTTAGAAAACTCTTTGTCTTCGCCGCCGATATGGGCGGTGAACGCCTTTTTTGCGGCGTCAAAAATATGGGCGAGCATACAAGTTACGGTCGTTTTTCCGTTACACCCGGCAACGCCTACGACGATTCCGCAATTTTCTGCGACCGATTTCAAAAGTTCGGCTCTCGTCATAATAAACAACTTTTCTCTTCTAGCGAAGGCGAGTTCACAGTTGTCTTCTTTAATCGCGTCGGAATAGACTACGACCTGCGCGCCTTCTGCGTTTTTTTCGCTATGCCCTATAAAAACCGACGCGCCGAGCCTTTTCAATTCTTCGGTATAAACCGAATCGCGCGCGTCGCTTCCGCTGACGGTAAAACCCATGCGGAGCATATATTTTGCAAGGCTCGAAAGACTTACACCGCCGATACCGATAAAATGCACTCTGAACGACATACAGCCACCTACCTGACATTATATGCCATAACCCCGCAAAAAGATAACTCCCCCGAAAAATTTCCTCGGATAACCGAATTTACGCAAATACGAAAGCCGCCCTTTCGGACGGCTCGATTATTAAACGTTTCTTATTGTTTGTTCATCGTTTCTTCGAGATAGGTGTCGTAGTCGACGGGACGGTCGTAAACCTTCTTGCCGCCGTCGATTTCGATTATACGGTTACAGACCGTATTCATAAGTTCGCGGTCGTGGCTCGTCATTAAAAGGCAGCCCTTAAACGCCACGAGTCCGTCGTTGAGCGCGGTTATCGATTCGAGATCGAGATGGTTCGTAGGTTCGTCGAGAATCATAAAATTACCGCCTTCGAGCATCATCTTGGCGAGCATACATCTTACTTTTTCTCCGCCGGAAATAACCGAGGCTTTCTTTTGAGATTCTTCGCCCGAAAACAACATTCTTGCGAGCCAGCCGCGGACGAATTCTTCGTAATGGTCGTAAGAATATCTGCTGAGCCAGTCTACGAGCGACAAGTCGCAACCGACGAAATATTCGTCGTTATCCACGGGCAGATAGGTCGGCGTAATCGTCTTGCCCCATTTATAATAGCCGCTGTCGGCGGTTTCTTTACCCATTAAAACGTCGTACAAAACCGAAATAGCCTTGCTGTTTCTGCCTACGATACCGATTTTATCTTCTCTGCCGACCGTAAACGACAAATTCTCGAAATACCCTTCTTTCGTAAGGTTTTCAACGAAAAGTATGTCGTTACCTATTTCGCGGTCGTATTTGAAATTGATGTACGGATATTTTCTCGACGAAACTTTAATGTCGTTAATCGTAAGTTTTTCGAGTTCTTTCTTTCTTGCCGTAGCCTGTTTGGACTTTGAAGCGTTAGCCGAGAAACGAGCGATAAATTCCTGTAATTCTTTCGCGCGCTGTTCGGCTTTTTTATTCTGTTCCTTTTGCTGACGGGCGATAAGTTGGCTCGTCCTGTACCAGAAATCGTAGTTACCGAAGTAAACGTTGATTTTGCCGAAGTCCACGTCGCAGATATAGGTGCATACCTTATTCAAAAAATATCTGTTGTGCGAAACGATGATAATCGTATTTTCGAAGTCCATCAGAAAGTCTTCGAGCCATTGCGTGGTCTTTATGTCGAGGTTGTTCGTGGGTTCGTCTAAAAGAAGCACGTCGGGGTTGCCGAAAAGAGCCTGAGCGAGAAGAATTTTAACCTTTTCTTTGCCGTCGAGTTCGCCCATTTTCATTTCGTAGTGTTCCGCGGGGATGTCGAGAGCGGATAAGAGTTTTTCCGCGTCGCTTTCCGCGTCCCATCCGCCGAGTTCGGCAAACTCGTTTTCGAGATCCGCCGCCCTTATGCCGTCTTCGTCGGTAAAGTCTTCTTTCTGATAGAGCGCGTCTTTTTCGTCCATAATATCAACGAGTCGTTTATGTCCGAGCATAACCGTCCTTATAACGGTTTCGTCGTTATATGCGTTCTGGTCCTGTTTAAGCACAGACATACGCTCGTTTTTATCCAGCGTAACCTCGCCTTTCTGCGGTTCGAGTTCGCCCGAAAGTATTCTCAAAAAGGTGGATTTGCCCGCCCCGTTCGCGCCGATGATGCCGTAGCAGTTACCTTTCGTGAATTTGATATTTACGTCTTCAAAAAGTTTTCTGCTGCCGAATTGCAGGCTTACTCCGTTGACTTGTAACATTTTTACCTCGCTTGAAAAAGGGTCGTCTTTCGACAGCCCTTTTCGTGTTTTTTAACGTTTTGACTAATTTATCAGTCTTTTTTGTTCATTCCGTCTTTAACGGTCTTCGCGTTGCCCGACGTCATTTTGCCGAGAAGAGATTCGTAAATGATTTTGTACTTTTTGCTGTCTTTTTCCGGGGCGTCGTAGAACTTCGCCTTTTCGGAATCTTTATCCTTATCGGCAATCGATTCGTCTTTATCTACGGTTTCGCAATGCGCGGCGTACTCCGCCGCCTTTTTGGTCGTGTCTACAGCGTAAACGTAAGACAGGAACGACGAATCGCTGTAAGCCGCGATAAACGCGTAATGAGTTTCGTTTTCAACCTTAAACGCCACGACTTCGGGTTTATACCAGGAGTTGTCTACGTCGAACGAGTTGATTCTGAACACTTCTTCGTCCATATGCGTACCGTCTTTAAGCAAAGTATAGTTGACTTTGTAATAGACGTTGCCGTTATGGAAGTAGAGATAATCGTCGTTACCTTCTTTCACGACGAAATCAAGCGTAGCGCCGCTGATCTTTTCGTTATCGAGAATTGTTTGCGCGCCGTGGTAATAAGGGTCACCTTCGCCCTTCTTCGTGTAATCGTAGAGCATAAGTCTCGAAGAATCGATATACAATATTTCGGAAGAGCCGAGATACAACGCCGAATCGGAGAATACCGACGAGGCTACCGCGTCGCCTTCGTAGTTCATGAGTACGGTAACGGCTTCGTCGTTGTACTTAACGGCGTTGTCTTCGCCGAATTTGCTCCTTTCCATATACTTGTACGACTTCATGTTCGAAGTGGTACTGTCAAGCGAAGTTACGGAATAATAAAGCGTGTCCTGCGTGTATTTTATAAGGTCGAACGTGGCGCCCGTCATATAAACGCCTTTCTTTTCCGTATTGCCGGAAGTCATCTTTCCGATACCGTCGAGAATACGTTCGGCTTTGGCTTCGACCTTGCTTTCGCCGAAGTTCACCGAATATACTTCGTAATAATTTTCGGTAGCGCGATTGCTGTCGTTATCGTCGGGATAAATCGTTTTGTTTACGGGTTTTATCGTATAGAAAAGCGCGGGATCGCCGACGTCGGACGAGAAAAGGATTTTTTGTATGGAAGAAACGCTGTCGGAATACTTGAATAACTGTTTTCTGCCGATCGCGTCGTAAACGTAAAGGTCGGACGAATCTTTTACGATAAGGTAAACGTTTTTACCCGCCGAAACGTAACGATATTCTACCGAAGAGCCGAAATCTTTACCGCAGATAGATTTGGAGGTATCCGATCCGTCCGCTTTGGTTCTGAAGAACAAAAGTTTATCGGTCTTGACTTCGCCCTTGCTGTTCTTTTCGGTCGACGGGGCGGCGTAATAGAAATATTCGTCGAACAGATACACGCCTGCCGCGGTATCGTCGGCAACGAGAAGTTTCGAGATTATGGTATCGCATTTGGCTTCCGAGCCTTTCGCGATATCGGTCTTTTTAACGCGAACGAGCGCGCCCTTGGTAACCTTGCCGGTTTCGTACTTGCCGGCGTCGGTCTTACCGTTCAGAAAATATACGTAATCGCCCGTTTCGACGAGAAAACCGCCGTTGGAAGAAACCTGCGACACCGTCGGGTCTTTCGATGCAACCGTCGGATTCGCGTCTTTCTTACACGCGGCGAGCGATAAAGTCAATAAAGCCGCAAGAAAAACGGCAGACAACTTTTTCAACATATCCTGCTCCTTAAAGAGAATACTTTGTTTCTTATAGGCATACTTATAAATATGCTTTATAAGTATACACTAATATTTGAAAATAAGCAACGAAATAACGCGCATAAAAATTAAAAAAGGAGCAAAAAATGGAAAAATTCGGTCTTTTCGATATAATAGACAAGTTCAATTCGGCAAGCAAAGGCGAAAACGATTTTTCAAAGTCCGAACGGAAAACTGACAAACAGCCGACAGTCGACAATCGGAGTTTGCTTAAAGATCCCGACGATTTCGCCCCGCCGCAATACGCCATGAACGCTAAAATGCAGGCGTTTATACGCAGGCACGACGAATTGGTCGCCGCCGTTCCGAAACCCGAAAAGAAAAAACGCGGCAGAAAAAAACAGGTCGCTGATCCGACAACAGAAAAAAGCGAAATGCGGTAACGCATTTCGCTTTTCGATATTCGTCCGAAAAAATTATCTCTTCGAGAACTGAGGAGCGCGACGAGCCTTTTTCAAGCCGTACTTCTTTCTTTCCTTCATTCTCGGATCTCTCGTAAGGAAACCTGCCTTTTTAAGAGCGGGACGAAGTTCGGGTTCTGCAACGACGAGCGCGCGCGCCACGCCGTGGCGGATAGCGCCTGCCTGACCCGTGAAGCCGCCGCCTACTACGTTTACGAAAACGTCGTACTTGCTTTCGGTTTCGGTCAATACGAGCGGTTGTCTGATGATAAGTTTAAGGGTATCGAGATCGCAATATTCGTCGATACTTCTGCCGTTTATAGTGATTGCGCCCGTACCGCCGGGAATAAGTCTTACTCTCGCGATAGCGCTCTTTCTTCTACCGGTTCCCCAGTATTGAAGTTTCTTCTTAACAGATACTTTTGCCATATTCGTCTATCCCTCCGTTACTTGCCGAGTTTCAACTCGATGGGCTGTTGAGCCTGATGATTGTGTTCCGCACCTTTGTAAACGCGAAGTTTGGTAAGCATTTGTTTACCGAGACTGTTCTTCGGCAACATACCTTTTACCGCTTCGTAAACGACGAGATCGGACTTTTCAGCCATCATTCTCGTGTAAGGAACTTGTTTAAGTCCGCCGATGTAACCGGTGTGATAAGTGTAAAGTTTCTGATCGAGTTTCTTACCCGTAAGGACGACCTTATCGCTGTTAAGAACTATAACGAAATCGCCTGTGTCGACGTTGGGAGTGAAGATGGGCTTATTTTTGCCTCTCAAAATAGAAGCAACCTGCGAAGCAAGTCTGCCGAGCGACATTCCCGAAGCATCAACGACGTACCATTTTCTATCAACGGAATTACCGTTTGCCATAAAAGTTTTCATCGTGAATCTCCAAAAATCTTAATTATATAATATTCGTTATATAAGTTCGGTCGCCGATCGAGGGGCTAATTCGTCTTACGCACCTTTCCTTATAATGCCCGTATATTTTATTAAATTTATTTCGGTTTGTCAAGCAATTTTCCGCGTTTCGATAAAATTTTCGGATAAAATTATTCGTATTCGACGGATAACAGGGTAAGTCCGCGCGCGGGCATGGTTTTCCCCGCCGCGGTTCTGTCGCCTCCGTCGATTATCTTTTTCATACTTTCGGGGCTTTCTTCGCCGATCCCGATTTTAACGAGCGTGCCGACGATTATCCGCACCATATTATATAAAAAGCCGTTACCGCAAACCGTAAAAGTATAATCTTCGCCGCTTTTTTCGACTTTTGCAAAGTAAATTTCCCTTACCGTGTCTTTCACCGACGAATCGGCTGCCAAAAAACATCTGAAATCGTGTCTGCCCGCAAGATAGCGGCACGCCTCGTTCATTTTATTTTCGTCCAACGCAAACGGAACGTTTACGGCGTACCTGTCTTTAAGCGGACGGATATATTCCGAAACGTAGAGCGAGTAGCGATAGGTCTTTCTCTTCGCCGAAAACCTTGCGTGAAACCCGTCTTTCGCCTCGCCGCTTTCTACGATTTTTATATCTCGCGGCAAAAACGCGTTGAGCGCGCAGGCGTATTTTTCGGGCGGGATTTTTTCGCTCGTTATATCGAAATGCGCGATCTGCCCTGCGGCGTGTACGCCCGAATCCGTTCTTCCGCTGCCGATAACCGAAACCTTTTCGCCCGTGAGTTTTTTGATCGCTTCTTCTATAACGCCCTGTACGGTAACGCCGTTGGGCTGAACCTGCCAGCCGCAGTAGTCCGTGCCGTCGTATTCGATTTTAAGAACTATTCTCATACGAATAACCCCGTGAACAACCCGAAAAAGTAAGGGTCGTTGAAAAGTATTACGGCGGTCATGAACGCAGCGACAAACAACGCCGCTATCGGATCTCTCCAACCGAGTTTAAGTTTTTTGTATTTTACCCTGTTTTTGCTGCCGGAGTAACAACGCGCTTCCATAGCGTCGCCGAGTTCGTCGGCTCTTCTGAACGCGCTTACGAGCAGCGGTATAAGCACGGGCACGAGCGACTTTATTCTCGAAAAGACGTTGCCGCTTTCGAAGTCCGCGCCCCTTGCTTTCTGGGCGTTCATTATTCTATCCGTTTCGCTTGCGAGAGTCGGGATAAACCTGAGCGCGATAGACATTATAAGCGCAAGTTCGTGTACGGGGAATTTTACCCACGACAGCGGTTTTAATAAACTTTCTATTCCGTCGGTAAGGCTGACGGGAGTCGTCGTAAGCGTAAGTATCGAACTGCCCGCAACGAGCGTTATAAGCCTCGTCGCGAGAAACGCCGCGTTTATAAGCCCTTCTTTCGTAACTACCCAGAAATAGACGGTATCGCCGGGCTTCGCGTCGTAAAACAAGACGTTGAGTACGGCGGTAAAAATCACGAGAAAAATCACCGCTTTAAGGCTTTTGAGTACCGCCGTTACCGGTACGCCCGAAAACGCCACCGCAAGGCACAAAAAGAGTACGCAAAAGCCCAGCGTAAGAAAATTCTTCGCCAGAAAAATCATTACGATATAGGCAATGAGCAGCAGAAGTTTTACCCGCGGGTCGAGTCTGTGTATGAAAGACTTCGTAGGGTAATACCTGCCGAAAGACACGTCGCTTAACATTCGTTTACCGTCTTATAACCCCGTTTTTATACTCTTTTACGGCTTTTACGAAACCGTCTTCGTCGTAAGATGCAAGGTTTAATTCAACCCCGCTTTTTTTAAGTTCTTCCGCTATGTACGCGGTCAGCGGCAAGCCGAGCCTTAATTCGTTCAATTCTTCCCCGCAGGAAAAAATCTCTTTGACGCTTCCGCATTTCACTATTTCTCCGCCTGAAAAAACCGCCGCTTTATTACAGTTTTCGGCGACCTCGTCCATATCGTGCGAAACGATTATTATCGTCTTGCACGTGGTGTTTTTAAGGTTTTGCAAAAGCCGCATAAGATCGCGTTTACCGCGCGGATCGAGCCCCGCCACGGGTTCGTCGAGAACGAGAATTTCGGGCGAAGTTACTATAACGCCGGCGATAGCCACTCTTCGTTTCTGCCCGCCGGACAACTCGAACGGCGATACGTTTTTCAGCGAAAGGTCGATACCCACCAGCGTGAGCGCGCGATCTACCGCCGCGTTTATTTCGTCTTCTTTGGCGTTCGGGAAAAAGTTTTTATACCCGAAAGCCACGTCCTGCCCGACCGTTTCGGCAAACAGTTGATATTCGGGGTACTGAAAGACCATACCCACCTTGGAGCGAAGGTTTTTAAGCAATTTTTTATCCGTCTTTTTGCCGCCGACCATAACCGTATCGCCGACGGTCAGAGTTCCGCTCTGCAACGGCAGAAGCGCGTTAAGGTGCTGCACGAACGTGCTTTTACCGCTGCCGGTATGCCCGATTATCCCGAAAAAATCGCCTTCTTCGATCGTAAGAGAAACGTTTTTCAAAGCGTCCGAACGGAACGCCGTTTTTTTGTTGTAAGAGAAACTTATATTTTCGGCAACGATTCGCATAACTTTGTCGCAAGTTCCTCCTTTGTCAGAATTTGCCCGTCGAGTTCAATTCCCGCCGCCCTTAATTTTTCGGCGAGAGAAGCCGCCCTCGGCAATTCGAGTCCGCACTCGCGTATCTCGTCTTTTTTTGCGAAAATTCCGGCGGACGTACCCTGCATGGCGATTTTGCCGCCGTGAAGCACGAAAATTCTGTCGGAATTTACCGCTTCGTCCATATAATGAGTGATATTTATAACCGTAAGACCGTGATTTTTATTAAGGTCTTTAACGACGGACATAACTTCGTTTCTGCCCTTTGGGTCAAGCATGGAAGTCGCTTCGTCGAGTATTAAAATTTCGGGGTCGATGGCGAGCGCGCCCGCAATAGCCACCCTTTGTTTCTGTCCGCCCGACAATCTCGCGACTTCAACGTTGCGATATTTTTCCATATCGGTAACTTTAAGCACGTAATCTATTCTCTCGCCCGTCTTTTCTCTCGGCATTCCGATATTTTCGGGGCCGAAAGCAATATCGTCTTCGACTATCGAAGCGACCTGCTGGTTATCCGGGTTCTGAAAGACGGTGCCGACGCGTTTTCTTATATCGAAAAGCGTTTTTTTATCGGCGGTATTCATTCCGAACACTTCGACCTTGCCTTCCACGGGCTGCAAAAGCCCGTTGATAAGCCGCGACAGCGTAGATTTACCGCTGCCGTTAGACCCGATAAGCGACACGAACTCGCCCTTTTCGATAGCGAGCGACAATCCGCAAAGCACCTTGCGAACGGGCTCGCCCTCCCTTTGAGGGTACGCGAAAGATAAGTTTTCGATATTAACCGCATTCATACCGATTATTCTACCACAAAAGCCCTTTTTTAACAAGCAAATAAAAAGACTATTAAAAAAACGCCTTATTTTCTGCAAAATAAGGCGTTTTTATATTTATTGATTTTTAATTTCTTCGTCTTTGTCGAATACTAAAATTCTGCTTTTGACCTTATTCGGTATAGGGCGACGTTTTTTATCCAACTCTTCGTATTTGTCGAGCGCTAAAAATTTATATTTTTCACTCTCTGCGTAGCAGGCAATCCGTTCGCCCGCTCCGCACGTATATACCGTTTCTACGGTCTTGAAATCTTTAGTTACCCGAATTATCTCAACGTCAAAGAGATCCCAGAAATAAATAAATTTTTCGCTCTCATACATGTTCCAATATGCCTTACCCAGCATATTGACATAATTTATAATATCATTTTCGTTGACTCTGTAAATACGCTTTCCGGGAACGTGTAAATAATTACCTTTTCCTGCAATATGAGAGAGCAGTTCATTACTTTGAAATATTTTTTCAATAAGATTCAATTTACCGTCTTCAAGATTGTACCGACCATAAATGGTATAAGACGTTTTATGAGAGTTGTCTGCCGGTTCAAAACAGGACTCAAACAAATAAATATCCCCGCCCGAACACCTGTGTAAAGAATAAAACCGCCTGTGATTATCGTCAATATTGCAGCCGTAATTATAGTTTGTTATTTCTCTGTTCTTCACGTCTATCACGGCAAGCGAATTGCCCCACAACGAAGACGAACTACCCATAACGTAGATTTTCTCTTCAATATCGTCGTAACAAACGTTTCCATCAATAACGTGATACTTAAATCTTTTAACGATCGAATAATCGTTTATATTCAAAAGCCAACACTCGTCATTGTTTGTTTCGAGAAATAATAAACCGTATTTATGAATGAACAACATATTGCCGGCATACCTGAAGCCTTTTATCTGAGTTTGTACCGTAGCGGAGTTCATATCTATCACACTCGTTCTATGCCCTATCGAATACAATTTCTGCGATTCTTCGTCTATACACATAAAATACGGCGCGCCGATTTTTATAGTTTTCATATTATCTCCGTTCAATCGTTAAAATCGTAATCGGTTAAATCTTCGCTCGATTTCGCTACCACAAGCCTGTCCCATGAGCCTATATATCTGTTACCGTCGAATTCGCAATAATCGTCGAGATAGGGCATAACGGCAATTTCACGCTTTTCTTGAAAATCGTTTGAAAATTCATACACGGCTCGACCCGTTCCGATAACAAATCGATCGCCGTATTTCTTGACAAATTTAATATATTCCTTCTTGAAAAGACTTTTCCCCTTAATTACCGTATCGCCGTACAAAATCGCTCCGGCATCACAAAATCCGCCGTCAAAACCTTCAACACCGAGAACGAACACACCGTTCCACTTTTTGATAACTTCTTTATTGATAAGTTTACCGTCAACGAAAGAATACCTGCCGTAAACGGTTTCATCCGTCAACTTCTTTCGTTTACCCTTTTTAGTAACGCAAAAACTTTCGATAAGATAAAAATCTTCTCCTTCAAATCTCATCAATTCGTAATCGGTACGGGCTATCATTTCGTCATAACGTGTTTCGAAAGCAAATCTTTTAACAGAAAAAGTTTGTAATTCAATAACCGCAACCACTTCTTTTTTATAATCGTATCCCCATACGCAAATCTCGTTTTTAGTTCCGTTTATTACTATACGACCGTCTTTTACTCCGGTTTTAACAGAAGCGACGAGTGCAAAATCTTTGAGATTGAATACTTTTAAGTCGCCTACCGTATTTAACGCGTAAAGTTTATCGCCCGGATAATCTATACTTGCGTAAGAAAGATAACTGAACCCGCCTATACGCGTAATCTTACGCATGGTTTTCAAATCGAAAACGTGAATCGATACCCCTACGCACAACAAGCGTGAATATTTTTCGTCTATCAATATCTGATAAACTCTCATTTTCAAGTTCTTCATGTCATTTACGCCGTATAATTAACTATTGATATAATGATTTTCTGTGTTTTTAACATATTCAAAACCTTAGTTTCATTACCGCCCTTTCATGCATATTGCGGAAGATTTCATCTCTTCGTTTTTATCAAAAACCATTATTCTGCTTTTGGTAACGTTATACTGCAACACTCCGCGTTCGTTATACTCGTCGCATTTGGAAACTGCGACAAACCTGTATTTTTCGCTTTCCGCATAAGACGTCACTTTTTCTCCGAATCCTTTCGTGAAAACCGTTTCAACGCTGTCGAAATCGACGGTGGTACGAATTATTTTATCGCTGAACCATTCCCAAAAATAAATATATTTATCCGAAATAAAAAATCTAAAATACAATTCTCCGATTTTAGCGCCGTAATCTATAACGTCGTTTTCTTTAACTCTATACATAAATCCTTTTATCGGACTTAACATATAATCGTCGTTCCCTTTCGCAAATACGATATCTTCGTTGCCGGTATATATAGTGTCGATAAGCTGTAATCCGTCTTTAGATAACCGATATTTGCCGTAAATCGTTTCTACGTTTTCGGTCGACGTCGGAAGTATGTCGTAAGAGCAATTTAGCAGATACAAATCTTCGCCCGCGCACTTATGTGGCGAATAAAAGGATAACCTTCGCCTTTTTTCGTCTATAATACGCGGAAAACAATAATTTTCGATGGTCAACGTCTTCAAATCTATAACAGACACTCCGTTATCGATCCCTATCGTACCGAAAACGTAAATTTTATCCGAGACTTCATCAAAACACACGTAAGGATCTAAAATACGATACTTAAATCTGTGTACCACGGAATAATCGTCGATATTCAACAACCAACACTCGTCGTTGTTGGTCGCAAGAAATATCCACCCGAATTTATGGATAAACAAAATTTTTATAATATATCTGAACCCCGTAAGCCTTTTGCAGATCGTCAACGTATTAAGATCAATCACGTTTGTTCTCGTACCGACGGCATATAATTTTTGATTTATCCGGTCTACGTACATAGAATATGGCGCGCCCGCCACAATATCTTTCATCTTAAGCCCCCGTATTTATTACCGTTAAAATAATTTTTAACGAAGCCAGCACTCGAAAAATTTTTGTTTCATTACCGCTTGCAGGTTCTAAGCACATATTAACTGCCTTAAAGTAATCCTTGTTGTGCAACCCCTGGTGAAAACGCTCCTTAACTGCTACGAGATTTCTTTCATCCGTCCATACATTCATATATTTCTCCACAATCTCACGCGCCCTATTTGCTCGCGAATCTACTTTCGCAATAATATGATGAATGTTTGGTTTCGCCGATTTACTTTTTCTTCTCCAAATACTAAGCACGCCACTTTTACAAGCCTTAAAAAACTCCTGTATACTTCTACGTATTTCTTGTATTGCCGTTTTTAGCGCCGGGTAACACAAAATAATAAATGCAATACATAATACAGCGGAAGCGGCAATAATTGCTTTTACGCCGATTGCAATACCGCCGATAACGACCACCGCAATGCGGCCGTCGGGGTCGTAGTATTTTACGGGGTTGTTGTTCGCATAGGCGAAAAGGTTATAAAAGCAATAAATCGTTTCATTAAGATACCGCCTTATAGTGATATGGTTTATTTTACCATATACCGTATCTCTTATTCAAGCGATTATCAAAAATTTTTACATAAAAAAAACCGACGAAAATTCGTCGGTCGTAAAATTTACGTTTCGTTTATTTTCGCAAATCGTCGAAAATCTTTTTGAAGGTCTTGTTAAGCGGGTTATACTCGTAAATACATCCGCCGATAACCGATGCCGAAAAATCTTCGTGCAGGGTGGTAAGTACGGGCTCGCAGAAATTATTCACGACGTCTTTAGCAACGCTCTCTTCGGTTTCGCCTTTGGTGGCGACGTTACTATATACCCCGTCTTCGTTGAGCGCGTGCACCGCGCCGAACAGACACACGACCACGCCGATATAGACGGCGAGATTGAACACAAGCCCCAACACGTTATCCGCTATTTTTACCCACCTTATCTTTTTTATACAGGTAAGCACGGGTGAGAAAAACAGCGACACGATTAACTTTATCAGATAATACGTTATGACGTAACCGAGTACGAAAAACAGTAATCCGAACGGCAGATACGCGATAAGTTTCGCGACAAAACGATATTGCGCGTCGTTGAGTACAGCCGCCGCGTCGGAAGACACTTCGCCGAAAAATTTCCGCACGCCGTCAGACATATAAGCGAGCCACCCCTGACCGTCCATAAGCATATAGACGCCGAACGCAAGAGCCGCCCCGCCGCCGAGCGCGATAACGGTACGCAAAATGCCGAACACGAAATTACGGGAAAACCCGAATTTCACGCTCGCCCAGATTACGCATATTAAGATGGCAAGTAAAAATATATCGACTAAAAAAAACATAACTTTTTCTTGTTTCTCCGCTTATATTCTACCACCGCCGCGACGGTTTGTCAACGTTTTTGCCTTTCGGCGATTATTTTTGCGGTTTATAGCCGTCTTTAAGCGACACTATCTCGGATAAAACGAGTTTTCCGTTTTCGGTAAGTTTCTTATAGTAGCCTTTACGCATGAGTTGGAAACTCGTTCCGTCTTTGACTTCCGCAAGATATTTTTCGGCTTTACCGTTATAGACGTGAACGCTGTCGTAATTCATACGTTCGGAAAAATCCTGCCCGGGATACGCCGCGTCTTTAAGCAGATAATCGTATTTTCTTATCTCGCAGTCTACGGCGTCGTCTGCGTTTACCCAGTGAATAACGCCCTTGACTTTAATTCCGCTGGTATCGTTTCCGCTTCTCGATTCGGGGACGTAAGAACATTTAAGTTCTTTAACTTCTCCGTTTTCGCTTAAAACGACTTCGTCGCATTTTATTATATACGCGTTTTTAAGTCTTACGTAACCGCCCTCTTTAAGCCGGAAATACTTCGGCGGCGGGTTAAGCGAAAAATCTTCTTTATCGATATAAATATGCTTCGAAACGGTTATCTTTCTCGTTCCCGCGGCTTCGTCGTTGGGGTTGATTTCGAAATTTTCTTCTTCGTTACCGTCGGGGAAATTAGTCAACGTAACTTTAAGCGGCTCGGATACAGCCATAGCCCTTTCGGCGTGAAGATTGAGATAATCTCTTATAAAGTGTTCGAAATAACTTACTTCTATTTCGGAATTCGCTTTCGCCACGCCTATCGCTTCGCAGAAATTTTTAAGAGCCTCAGCCGGCACCCCTCTTGCGCGAAGCCCCGTTAAAGTCGGCATACGCGGATCGTCCCACCCCGTAACCGCCTTGTCTTCGACGAGTTTTTTAAGGTAGCGCTTACTCATAACCGTGTTGGTTATATTGAGCCTTGCGAACTCTATCTGTCTGGGTTTATGTTCTACGCCCGTGTTCTCGACGACCCAGTTATAAAGCGGTCTGTGGTCTTCGAATTCGAGCGTGCAGAGCGAATAGGTTACGCCCTGCATCGAATCGCATATAGGGTGAGCGAAATCGTACATGGGATAAATGCACCACTTGTCGCCCGTTCTGTGGTGAGTCGCGCGGAGCACTCTGTAAATTACGGGGTCGCGCATATTTATGTTAGGCGAAGCCATATCGATTTTGGCGCGGAGCGTCTTTTCGCCGTCCTTGAATTCGCCGTTCTTCATCCCCTCGAAAAGCCGAAGGTTTTCTTCTACGCTTCTGTTTCTCCACGGGCTTTCTTTACCGGGTTCGGTAAGCGTTCCGCGGTTAGCCGAAATCTCTTCCGCCAACCAGTCGCAGACGAAAGCCTTTCCGTCTTTGATGAGTTTTATCGCCCTTTGGTAAATCTCGTCGAAAAAGTCGGAGGCGTAGTGTATCTCGTACCACTTAAAGCCCAGCCATTTTATATCTTCTTTTATCGCTTCGACGTACTCGGTCTTTTCTTTCGACGGATTCGTATCGTCGAAAAAGAGATTGCACATACCGCCGTATTTTTCCGCGGTGCCGAAGTTAAGACACAGCGATTTTGCGTGCCCGACGTGCAAATAGCCGTTGGGCTCGGGCGGGAAACGGGTATGCACTACCGTATTCACGCCTTCGGCAAGTTCTTCGTTAATAATATCTTCGATAAAGTTATTCGCTTCCATAATGACAGCCTTCGTGATTTAATTGAGTATATTTTAGCACACAAAGCGAAATTTTACAATAATTTTACGCGGCTTTATATAATTAAATTATAATACTTGACTTATTTCGCCAAACGGGTTAAAATAATTAGCGAAATCTTTGCGAAAAGCCATTCGCAACTAAACGGAGATTATTTTTATGGAAGAAAAAAGAGCCGTAACTATGGACAAACTCGTAAATCTCTGCAAACAACGCGGAATCATCTTCGCGGGCAGCGATATTTACGGCGGCATGGGCAACACCTGGGACTACGGTCCGATAGGCGTTGAGATAAAGAACAACATCAAGCGCAGTTGGTGGAAAAGATTCGTTCAGGAAGGCGAAAACTCTTTCGGCGTAGACGCGGCTATACTTATGAACAGCAGAGTATGGGAAGCGTCGGGACACACCACGAGTTTTTCCGACCCTAAAATGGATTGTAAGGAATGTAAAACCCGCGAACGCGCCGACAACCTTATCGAAGCGCACTCGCACGGCAAGGTCAACCCCGACACGATGTCGTACGAAGAAATGGAAGCGTACATCAACGAACATCAGGTTAAATGCCCCGTCTGCGGCAAATTCAACTGGACGCCTATAAGAAACTTCAACCTTATGTTCGAAACTTCGAGAGGCGTTACCGACGCGAATCAGAATAAAATCTACCTTCGCCCCGAAACGGCGCAGGGCGAATTCGTAAACTTCCAGAACGTTCAGCGCAGTATGCGCGCCAAAATCCCTTTCGGCATAGCGCAGATAGGTAAGGCGTTCAGAAACGAAATCACGCCCGGCAACTTCATTTTCAGAACTATCGAATTCGAGCAGATGGAACATCAATGGTTCTGCAAAGAAGGCACCGACCTCGAATATTACGAACAATACAAAAAAGCGGCTTGGGATTATCTCGTTTCGCTCGGGTTCAACCCCGAACATCTCCGCTACAAAGACCACGACAAACTCGCGCACTACGCGAAATGCGCGTGCGACATTCAATATCTCTTCCCGATGGGCTGGTCGGAACTCAACGGTATACACAACCGCACGAATTACGATCTTTCCCGCCATCAGGAATATTCGGGCAAGAATATGCAATACGTAGACCCGGTAACGAACGAAAAGTATATCCCCTACGATATCGAGTATTCTATCGGCGCGGACAGACTTATGCTCGCGGTTTTATCCGAAGCCTACGACGAAGAAACGCTCGAAAACGGCGAAACCCGCGTAGTAATGCGTTTCCACCCCGCTCTCGCCGCCTACAAAGTAGCGGTTCTTCCATTACAGAAAAAGGAAATGGGCGAAAAGGCAAAAGAGGTCTATAAGACGCTTAGCAAGCACTTTATGTGTACTTACGACGACGCCGGCTCTATCGGAAAACGCTATCGCCGTCAGGACGAAATCGGCACGCCTTTCTGCGTAACCGTCGATTTCGACACTTTAAGCGACGACACCGTTACACTCCGCGACCGCGACACTATGGAACAAATCCGTCTTCCGATTTCCGAACTCGTTTCTTACGTAACTGAAAAAATCACTCTTTGATACAAAATTTCATAGATTAACGCAAGCCCGCGAAACGGATCAATCGTTTCGCGGGTTTGTCGTTTATATCTCGTCGATTTTTGTTTTGATAGCCTGCCGCAAAAATACAGCCGAAACTATACAAGTCAGAACTTCCGCAATCGGGAAAGTCCACCACACCACGTTTATAACGTCTGCCGAAAGCGTAAACAGATACGCCACGGGGAAAGTAAACGCTACGAGCCGTAAAAACGCGGTGATAAGCGGCTTTACGGCGTAGCCGAGAGCCTGCAACACGCCCTGAACGGCGACGTTAAACCCCATAAATACGAAACTCAGACTCGCAATTCTCGTCGCTTTGGCGCACACGTCCACGAGAACCGAAGAACTTCCGCCCGACAATGCGAAGAGTTCCGACAGCGGAACGGCGATTATCTCGAACAACGCCGTTATGATAAGCGTAGTTATAAGCGTATCGATGATTCCGTATTTCACGCACGCAAGCGAACGCTCTTTATCTTTCATTCCGTAGTTGAACGACAACACGGTAATAATAGTATTAGATAAGCCGAAAGCCGAAAAGAGAGCGATTTGCTGAATTTTATAATATATTCCGAACGAGCCTACGAGCACGGTCGAATCTGCGTTCGCCGAGCCTAAAATCGCGTTCATACCCGCCATCATAACGGACAAAAGAGCCTGCATCAACGCCGCCGATATACCTATTTTATAGACGGCTTTAATAATAGCCAGTCGCGGTCTGATATGTTTCGGATGCCCGCAAATTTCTTTGTTAAGGCAATAATGCAACGCCATTGCGATAAAAAGCGAAACGAACTGTCCGATAATCGTCGCCCACGCCGCGCCTTCTACGCCTAACCCTAAGGGGAATATAAAAACGTAGTCCAACACGATATTCGTTACCGCGCCGGAAATCTGCGCTATCGTAGAAAACATAGTTTTGCCCGTGGCTTGCAAAAATCGTTCGTATACCGCAAAACCTATCGAACCGAGAGAAAAACAAACGCAGATACGAAGGTACGCCGCGCCCATTTTTATAACGTCGGCGTTCGTTGAAAACAACCCGATAAACCAATCGGACAAAAATAATCCGAAAAATAAAAAGACGGCGTATATAATCAAACATAAAAATATGCCGTTGCCCGCTACGGCGTTGACTTTTTCGGTATTGCGTTCGCCCAGATTTTTCGATAAGAGAGCGTTCAGACCTACGCCCGTACCCACGCTTACCGCGATAATCATAATCTGAACGGGGAACGCAATCGTGAGAGCCTCGTTGGCACGCGCGCCCGAACCCTGCATATTCGCTACGAATACGCTGTCGACCACGTTATAAAGGGCTTGCAGAACCATTGAAATAATCATGGGTAAACCAAGTTTCCAAAAGAGTTTTTTGACAGAGTCCGTCGCCATTTTGTTTTGTCGTACTTCTTCCATAATTCACCTTTAATCCGAATTAAAAAAAAGCCAAAAAAAATTGCGCAAATCCGGGAAAATCGGATTTACGCATATTTTTTGCAACTCATTTTCGTTTGGAATTATAACTTATTTTTGCGGAAAAAGCAAGTTTTTTTTCGCCTCTTTAATAAGAAAAAATCATAAAACGCAATATCTTAAATCGTATATTTGTACACTTCCGATTTTTTAAGTCCGCGTTCTTTCGCCACTTTTTTTACGGCTTCCATTTTAGTTAATCCGTCGGCGACGTAAAGGTCTATCTGCTCTTCTATCGAAAGCGTATTAAGCGGATTTTCCTGCGTTTTACCGCCCTCTACGACGATGACGTATTCACCGCGCGGTTCTTCTTCGGAAGTTCCCTGCGATAATTTAATTCTCTCTACGCTTTCGTGAATTTTGGTTATCTCTTTTACTATAGCCGCTTCGCGATCGCCTAAAATTTCACACAGTCTGCTTATCGTCTTTTTAAGGTCGTGCGGCGCGCTGTAAAAAATCAGCGTAGACGGCAAATTTATATAAGGCGCAAGCAATTTTTCCGCCTCGTTCTTTTTTTCGGGCAGAAAACCTATAAAAGAAAACCTGTCGGAATCGAGCCCCGAAAGTACGAGCGCGGAAGTGAACGCCGTAGCGCCCGGAACGACCGTATAAGGTATCCCCCTTGCGTGAAGTTCTTCCGCCAGCGCGTTGCCCGGATCTGAAACGAGCGGCGTTCCCGCATCCGAAATAACGGCTACGTTAAGCCCTTCTTCAATCATCGCGATTATCTTTTCGCACTCGGTTTTTTCGTTGAATTTATGATACGCCACGAGGCGTTTTTTAATATCGTAGCGGTTTAAGAGTTTAAGCGAAGTACGCGTGTCTTCGCAGGCGATTACGTCTGCCGAAGACAATACCTCTACCGCCCTGTACGATATATCTTTCAGGTTACCAATCGGCGTGGAAACGAAATATAGCATTTTACTCCTTTTTGCTT
Organism: Acidiphilium sp. CAG:727; assembly: GCA_000437515.1. GTDB lineage: Bacteria > Bacillota > Clostridia > Christensenellales > Borkfalkiaceae > UBA10281. The sequence continues at coordinate 31,850 of FR898416.1, forward strand.
ACTGTCGGCGTAAGCCGGTTGTTTATAGGCGGCAAAACCGTAAACTTGCGTCTGACGCCCTTTACCCCCTCAACCATAAACAAATACGGCTCGACGGAGTTCCCCGTATAGACGAATTGCAGTTTGCACGGCTCTAACCCCGCGCTCCGCATTTCGGCGAAAACGTCGGTAAACCGCTCTATACGCTGGCATACGCAAAATCTTCCGCCGTGACAAAGCAACCTTTTGGCAGCCGAAACTATTTCGGGGAAAGTAACGGTCAATTCGTGGCGGGCAATCGCCACGCTCTTTATCGGGTTCGTTTCGCCGGAACCCGCTTTTTTATACGGAGGATTGCACAAAACCAGCGAATATCCGCCGTTTTCGTCGCAGGGCAATTCCTGTAAAGGGATATTCTCGACGGTAAATACGGATTGCAATCCGTTATACTCGATACTTCTTTTGCATATATCCGCGAGTTCGGATTGAATTTCGACTTCTTTAACCGATTTCACGTCTTTATGCAAAGCGTAAAAATGCAACCCTATTATCCCCGACCCGGCGCATAAATCCATTACTTTATCGCCCTTTTTGAAAGAAGCGAATTTAGACAAAAGAACCGCATCGCTCGAAAATCTGTAAAGGTCTTTGCTTTGTATAATTTTAAGCCCGTCGATTAAAAGATCTTCGAGCGTTTCGTTTTCTTTTAATTCCATAATCAGTCGTTAGTGATTGCTACGGGAAAGGGCCGCCGC
>FR898417.1:0-2401 GCA_000437515.1 Acidiphilium sp. CAG:727
CGTGTTGTTCGCAAGTTTGGTCGCCGAAGACGTGGATATTCCGAGCGCCAGATCGGGTTTAGACGCGACGATCGATTTTGCGAGAGAAGTTTCGTTGTTCGTATCCCCCACGGCGTTTTTAACGTCGAAAGCGATTGTCTTGCCTTTCGATTTCGCCCAATCTTTAAGCGTGTCGATAAAGCCGTTTTTCGCCTTATCGAGCGCATCGTGAGTGTTGACCTGCAAGATTCCGACGGTTATGTCGGCTTTTTTTCTGCAAGACGTCGTTGTTGCCGCCGCCGAAACGGCGGGTATGCCCGGTAAAAGAACGGGAAGCCGGTTTTTTTCCCGTTAAAAGAACGGTAAGCAGTTTTTTGAGTAACTTTTTCATGATATTCTGTCTCCTTGATTTTCTGTATTAAAAAAGGCTCGTCGAAGTTTCCTACGATAAGCCTTTGTCCGTTTTGAGCAATGCGAAAAGTATCGTAGTTCATTCACTATGATTTGCAATATAATAATAAAGATAATAGTAAGCGGATAATAAATTTTTCATTATAACTCTCCTTATTTCAATCGTTAAAAAAAGACTTATCGAAGTCACCTACGATAAGTCTTTATTCTTTCGCTTTTTCACGCAACGCAAAAATATCGTAGTTTATTCACTATGACCGACGAAAAAATAATAATAAGAATAATATGCGTTTGCGTTGAACATAACTCTCCCTTCCGGGCGACCGTATCGCCCTTTACGTTTCTAATATACCATTACGAAACGGATATGTCAACGATTTTGCGCCGGTTTTTACAAATCGTATAATTTCGGCGAAAATCGTGGCAGAACTTACGGCGTCTTTATTTCAGGTTTCGCCGAGATCTATTTCGAGTTTCAGGGGCTTCTGATTTCCGGCGTATTCGCCAACGCCGTCAATCGGCATTTCCCGCATTTTTGCAAACGTTGCCGCTATTTGCTCGATCGTCGAATTTTCGTCTGCGTTTGTTTCAAGGTATTTCAGTAATTCTTCTTTTTGCATCGTTCGCCTTATCATATTTACGAACGCTTTTCAAGCGGATTTGACAAAAAAAGAAAAACAGTTTATAATAACGGCGTTATGAAAAAATACGCGCTTATAAACGGAAAAATACTCGACGGAAGCGAAAACATGACCGCGCGCGACGCGGTAGTTCTTGTCGACGACGGAAAAATATCGGACGTATTGCCGAAAGACGCCCAGATACCGAACGGCTGCGAAATAATCGACCTCGGCGGCAAATACCTTATGCCGGGGCTTATAAACATGCACGTTCACCTTGCGGGCAACGGCAAGCCGCGAAAAAAGCAACGCGACAACGCAAAACTCGTAAAAAAAATCATGAGTACCGCCGTTACGCGGGCAATCGCCCGTAAGTTAGTCGCGAAGTTCGCAAAACTCGAACTTTTAAGCGGCGTTACCACTATAAGAACGGTAGGCGGACTTGCCGATTTCGACACGAAACTCCGCGACGATATAAGAAACGGCAAAAAGGTCGGTCCGCGCATACTTGCCGCCAATCGCGGAATTTCCGTTCCGGGCGGACACATGGCGGGTTCTGTCGCGATCGCCGCCGATTCGACCGAAGAAGCGTTGCGGATTCTCGAAAACAACGAAGCCGAAAACGTAGATCTCGTCAAGTTAATGATTACGGGCGGGGTTCTGGACGCGAAAGAAAAAGGCGTTCCCGGCGAAGTAAAAATGTCCGCCGACACGGTTAAAGCCGTCTGCGACGAGGCGAAAAAGAAGGGCTACGCGGTCGCCGCGCACGTCGAATCGCCCGAGGGCGTGAAAATCGCCCTTGAAAACGGCGTAAATTCGATTGAACACGGCGCAAAACCCGACGACGAGATAATACGGCTTTTCAAAGAAACCGGGGCGTATCTCTGCGCGACGATATCCCCCGCGCTTCCTTACGCTTTATTCGACCGCTCTGTAAGCGGTATTACGGAAGTCGAACAATTTAACGGCAACGTGGTATTCGAAGGCGTTATAGATTGCGCCAAAGCCGCCGTAGAAAACGGTATTCCCGTGGTTTTGGGAAACGACGTGGGTTGCCCCTGGATAACTCAATACGATTTCTGGCGTGAACTCTGCTATTTTCGCAAATACGTCGGCGTAAGCAACGCTTTCGCGATATACACCGCGACGAAACGCAGCGCGGAACTTGCGGGCGTCGGCGAAGAAACGGGATCGATAGAAAAAGGTAAATGCGCGGATATGATAGTCGTAAGCGGCAACCCGCTCGAAGATTTACGCGTTCTTCGAAAACCGGATACGGTTATCGCGCGCGGGGAAATTTATAAAAACCCCAAAGTAAAACGCAATAAAAAAGTCGATTACGAACTCGATAAATTTTTATAATTTCAATCAACGCAGAAAGCGGCGACGAA
>FR898417.1:2433-6139 GCA_000437515.1 Acidiphilium sp. CAG:727
TTTCGCGGCGGCTTTCTGCGTTTTATACCAACAGTCTGCCCTCTTCGGTTTCGACCACTTTATAGATTTTAATCTCTTTAAGAGTGTCTGCGTCTAAAAAGACGTAGTATTCGTCTCCTTCGTAAGTCCCCGCAAATTCGTAAGCGAAAGTTTCTTTACCGTTACCTATCGGCACTATCGCTTTTTTACGGGCGGTTACCGTAAGCGTGTCGTTCGCCTTGTCTTCGGCTTGTTCCATAGTGTACTTCGCCGCGAATTTACCCCTTTCGGTATGGTTCAGATAGTATTCTTCCGCGCTCATACCCGTAACGATACCCGTTTCTCTGCACACGGTGAGTTTTACGAGATCGGGATAAACGACGCAACCGTTTTGCGCGTAAGCGTAGTTGAAGTATTCCACGCCGCCCGACGTATAACGCCAGACTCTCGTCATATTTTTAAGCCCCTTAGCCTCCAAAAACTCTTCGGCGCGTTTTTCGGCGTCGTCTTCGGTTATATCTTCGCCCGCGCAGTTCTTGTGAGCGAGAAAGGCTAACAGTTTACCGCCTTTAACGGTATATTGAGCGTAAACGTCGCCGCCCGCCTCGGTTTTGCCGAGTACGTTGTAACAGTCGATTTTCGCGTTCCGGATTTCGCCCGTAACTTCGACTTTTTCGATTTTATAGTTTTCGAAATCGCGTCTGAAATTCTCTTCCGCCCGTTTCGCCGTTATTTCTTCGCCGACTACGCCTTTGGCGTCGATCGCTTCGAGTCCGTCGGAAAACGGTCCGTCGTAAATCATCTGCGGATAGTCCGCCGCAGATCTTTCAAGGTCGTTGAAACTCTTTACGATAAGGTCGTTCGCATTGTTTTCGGTAAGGTTCTTAAAATCGTAATTTTCGCCTATGCTTGCCGACAACGCGGATAACGCCGACTTCAATTCAACGGTTATTTCGTAGAGTTTACGCAAGTTGTCTTCGTCTTCTTTCGTGAGTTTTTCGCCCGCTATAAGACGGTTATTGAGATATTTGGCGTAATCGCCGACCTGATTTATATATTTCGAAGTATAGTATTTCGATTCGTCGGTAAGCGGAATCTGCGACAGCGAAGAATCCGCGAGATTGCTCTTAACCGAAAGTTCCTGCAAAAGTCTTTGCTTTCCGCCGTTATCGGTGGAAACGAAAATTTTCGACATATCCGTTTCGATACCGTCGACGTAGCCTACGAAATCGTAGAAGTTGCGCGCGGAATTCTGCGAAGCGTTTATCGCGGGGTGTTCGCCGTTAAAACCTATAAGTTGAACGGCTAAAAGCGAGCCTAAAACCAGTACGGCGCAGCCCAAAGAAACGACGGCGGCAATCCATCCCCCGACGCCCCTTTTATTCTTTTGCCGTTGGCTCTTGCGCGCGTTTTTAGCCTTGGCGTTTTCGGCTTTTTTACTCGCGACCGCTCTTGCCTTCTCTGCCTTTCGGTCGGCTTTCGCGCGGTTTTTCTCGGCTTTTCTCTCTGCTTTTTTCGCTTTGAGTTCAGCCTCTTTTTCGGCTCTTTGCGCCTTTATTTTCAGTTTTGCCTGTTTCTCGGCGGCAATACGCTTTTGCCTGTCTTCTTTACTTTCGCGCTTTAAGGCTTGTTTTTTCGCAAGGCGTTCTTCGCGTTTTTGAATTTTAAGCGCCTTTACGCTTTCCGCCTTACGGCGCTTAGCCGCTTTTGCGGCTTTCGCCTTTTTGATCTTAGCCGCCTTTGCCGTTTCTGCCGCAGTTCGTTTTTCTTCCGCGTATCTCGCTTTTTCTTCGCGCTTTTGCTTTGCCGCTTTTACTTTCGCAGCCTTTCTGCTTTTTCGTTCCTTTAATTTCGCTTCGGCCTTTTCGGTCCTCTGCTTTTCGTCATTTATAACCTTGTTTTTCGCCTTATCGGAAGGTTTTTTCTTTTTATTCGTCTGTTTTTCGCCCGCTTTCTTCGCGTCCTTTTTAACGCTCGTCGCGTCCGTAAAAGGCTGATCGGTCGTAACTTTTTTAAGTTCGTTTTCCGCGATTATCTCGTCTACCTTTTCGACGGCGGCGTTTTTACGTTGATCGTTCTTTTCGTTATTTTTACTCTTATCCATATCTTCCCCCTTACAATGCAAATACGTGTTTACCGATAGTTACAACGGTTTTACGCGAATAAATCCACTTGCTCGTCGCTACGGCGGGGTTATAATAGTATAAACTGCCGTAAGACGGATCCCAGCCGTTCATGGCGTCTTTTGCCGCCGACAACGCCGAAGCGTCCGGCGAAAGGTTTATCTGACCGTCCGAAACGCACGTAAACGCGTAAGGCTGATAGATAACGCCCGATATAGTGTTGGGGAAAGCCGCAGATTTTACTCTGTTCAGAACGACGGCGCCCACAGCGACTTTGCCGGTGTACGTTTCGCCTCTCGCCTCAGCGTAGATGAGCCTTGCGAGAAGGTTGGTATCCGAACTCGAATAAGTCGAGGACCCGGCAGCAGTACCGGACGAAGTCGATATACCGAGCGCGGCGAGAGTTTTAGCCCCTACTATTCCGTCGGCGGTAAGTCCGTTTTTACGCTGAAAATATATTACCGCTTTTTTCGTAGCCGTGCCGAATATACCGTCTACGCTGCCGCCGTAATACCCCCAACGTTTGAGTTTTTGCTGAATTTGTTTGACTACGTCGCCCTTGCTCCCTTGTTTTACGGCAGCGGTTTCTACCGTCGCTTCTTCGCCGTAAGCGTACTCGTAATAACGTTTCGAGCCGACCGCAGACGCGCAGACCGCACCCACCACCGCAACGGCGAGAAGAGCGCAAGCAAACGCTTTTGCCTTTCCGTTCATTAAAAAATTTTCCTCCTTTGCCGCGAAACAGTAAAAATTTCGGGCTTCGTTACCTTGCGCGTCTTTTGAACTTCGCGATGATTTCCGCTATTTTCGAGCGGTATACGGGTTTTGCGTTGCCGAAGCACAGCGGCGGATACACCACGCACCACCAATTATCGCCTTCGGCTTTACCCAAATTCACTATCAAAGCGTCGTAATAGCCGCTTTTAAGCGTTACGCCATCGTATACCCTCGTCGGGAACTTCTCGTTTCTTACGACGATTTCGCACTTATACGAAAATCCGTTGTTTGAAAGTATACCGTCGGCAATCGCTTCGAGTCTTTCTTTTTGCTCCGTCATAACCCTTACCGCCTCTTCTTTGCTCGTGATTTCGGCAACGAGCGGCGTAATAGCCTCGACTATTCCGTCTTTAACGAGATATTTAACCCTCTGGTCTTCTTCCGAGTTTGAATTCGCCCTGACGTGAATACGCAGATATTCGGCGTTTTCGGTATTCCCGTCGAAAGATAAACACGCGCAGGAAACGCTTAAAAGTATTATGGCGATAATTCCCAAACTTATACACGCCCGTTTAATCGTTGATTTTCGCATAAAAATAACCTCCGCGTTTATTGTTGACTTCAGACGCGAAGGTTATACTATTATTTATTTCATTTTATTTTTTTACTTTGTATCTCGGAACGAATCCGACGACTTCGCAGTCGTACCCCTGTTTTTTGAGTTTATCCGCCGCCCAGTCGCAGAGTTCTTTCGTTTCGTAGAGCGAAAATACGCACGAGCCGCTGCCCGTTACCGAACGCGCGGACGGCGACAAGCCTTTAAGCGCAGCCGAGTTTTTACCGACTTCTTCGTTTAAGGCGACCGCCGCGTCGGCAAGCCCGTTGCA
>FR898418.1 GCA_000437515.1 Acidiphilium sp. CAG:727
GTTCAAATCTCTAATGGCTAGCGCCGCGGCCGCCCCGCTCTTTTACGGGGATCGTTTTATCGCGTCCGGAATGTCGGGTACCGTTTTTACGTAAGAAAAAAGACCGTATAAAGACGGTTTAGTTTTGTTAATATAAGTTAATATAAAAAGTTAAGTTTATTTATTTACTTTTCGATTTCGATATGTTAAAATTATGCTATGAAAGCAGGAATCATAGGTCTTGGAGCGATTGCTCCGATGCATATAGAGGCGTTAAAGGAACGCGCCGAAGAAATAGTCGCCGTGTGCGACGTGGAACGCGAAAAATGCGCCGCCGTAAACCGCAAGTATTCTCTTAACGCGCGCGGGTACGAGGATTATAAAGAAATGCTCGAAAAAGAGGATCTCGACGTCGTTCACGTGTGTACTCCTCATTACCTTCACGCCGAAATGACTATAGCGGCTCTTAAAAAAAACGTCAACGTAATCTGCGAGAAACCGCTTGCCATAAATCAAACTCAACTCGATAATATCGAAAAAGCGGTTAAAGCGAGCAAAGCCCGGCTCGGCGTATGTTTTCAGACGAGATACAACCGCGCGGTTACCGAACTGAAAAAACTGATAAAACCCGAAGACGTGATCGCGGCTTACGCAAACCTCGTGTGGAAAAGGGATAAAGAGTATTATAATTCTGCCGCTTGGAGAGGAACGAAAGACGAAGAAGGCGGCGGAGTTCTGATAAATCAGGCGATACATTCGCTCGATTTGCTCTTGTGGGTGTGCGGAATGCCGAAAAGTCTTACCGCTCATTGCTTCGACGATTCGTTAAAAGGCGTTATAGAGGTCGAAGATACGGTTCACGGCGTCTACGATCTGGACGACGACCGCAATTTTATACTCAACGCGACGAACGCGTCGAAAACTTGTTTCAAAAACGTTTTAAGTTTCGTTACAAAAGATAAAACCGCTTTGCTTTACGGCGACGAGTTATTCGTAAACGGCGAAAAACTTACTTTTGCCGACGGAAGAAAGACGGCGGGCAAAAAAGAATGGGGAAACGGACACGGACCGCTGATCGACGATTTTTACGATTGCGTCGAAACGGGCAGACGTTTCCCGATAGATTTTTACGAAGGCTCGAAAGCCGTAAAAGTGTTGCTTGCCACCTATCGTTCAAACGGCGAAAAAGTGTATTTGTAAACCCCGCGAGATTAAAATCGACGGAACGCAAAAGGAGATAAAATGAAAAAAATCGTTATTTTGGGGTGCGAAAATTCGCATGCGGATACGTTTTTAGACTTTATTAAAAACGATCCGAAATATTCCGACGTTGAAGTTCTCGGCGTACACAGCGAAGACGAAGGCGCGGCGGATAAACTCAAAGAAAAATTCGGTGTAAAAGTTCTTTCGTCATACGACGAAGCGGTCGGCAAAGTCGACGGCGTTATGATTACCGCGCGCCGCGGCGGCGATCATTACAGATTCGCGAAACCCTATATCGCTTCGGGCGTTCCTATGTTTATAGACAAACCCGTAACGATAAGCGAAGCCGAAGCGATCGCAATGGCAAAAGATTTTGAGAAGAACGGCGTAAGAATGACGGGCGGTTCGTCGTGCGTTCACGTCGACGTCGTGCAAAAACTTAAACGCGACCGCGAAACCGACTTCGGGGGTAAAACGCTCGGCGGGTTCGTCCGTTGCCCCGTTTCGCTCAATAACGATTACGGCGGATTTTATTTTTACTGCGAACACCTTATCGGCATTACGTCCACGATTTTCGGGTTCTATCCCGAATCGGTAAAGGCGTTTGAAAACGACGGCAAAATAACGGTCGTATTCAGATATAAAGACTACGACGTTACGGGGCTTTTCGTGGACGGCAACTACGTTTATTACGCCGCGCGTTATTCGGTCGACGGCGTTTTCGGGGAGGAATTTCCGATTACGGGCGAAAGCCCCTGTTTCCGCGCGGAATTCGACGAATTTTACGATTTGTTAAACGGCGGCGAGCAGAAAAAATCTTATTCCGATTTTATCGCGCCCGTATTCGTCATGAACGCCGTTAAACGCTCCTTGGACGGCGGGAAAGAAGAAAAGGTAAATAAATTCGAATTATGAAAACCAAACTTATACTGTCTGCGTTCGCGGACGAATACTGCGACGATTTTTCGAGACAATGCGAGGCGATGAAAGGCTTCGGAATAGACTATATCGAACTTCGCGGGGTGAACGGTAAAAACGTTTCGACCCTTTCGGGCGACGAGATTAAAACCGTCGGAAAAATCTTATCCGACACGGGTATGAAAATTTCGGCGATAGGCTCGCCGATAGGCAAAATCACGCTCGACGGCGATTTCGAAAGTCATCTTAACGCGGCGAAAAGGATTTACGACTACGCCGAAGAATTAAACGCAAAAAATGTAAGGATATTTTCGTTCTACGCTCCCGACGGCAAAAATATCGCAGATATGAAAACGGAAGTTTTCGATAAACTCGGCGCACTCGTTAAAGCGGCAGACGGCAGAAACGTTACTCTCTGCCACGAAAACGAAGCGAAGATTTACGGCGAAAGCCCCGAAAAGTGCAGGGAAATTTTAGAGGCGTTCGACGGAAAAATCAAAGCGGTTTTTGATATGGGCAACTTCGTTCTGGACGGTTACGATCCCGAAAGGGCTTACGAAACGTTAAAGCCGTATATAGGATATTTTCATATAAAAGACGCGTTTTACGCGGGCGCGATAGTACCTGCGGGCAAGGGCGAAGCGAAGATAAAAGAGATTCTCGAAAAATACGAAAGTTCCGGCGGAAAGACGACTTTTATGACGTTGGAGCCGCATTTACAGACTTTTTCGGGTCTGAACGCGTTGGTCGGAAAGGCTTTCGAAAACCCCTATAAATACGAAAGTCAAGAAGCCGCTTTCAAGGACGCGCTTGAAAATTTAAGGAGCATATTATGAAGAGTTTTTGCGTCGACGAATTAAAAGTATACGCCTGCGAAAACAGGACGGTAATGGGCGAACTCGCCGCGAAGGATATTTCGGCGAAGATAAATGAGCTATTTGCGACGAAACCCGAAATCAATATGATTTTCGCGGCGGCGCCGTCGCAGAACGACGTATTGAAATCGCTCGCAGAGGATAAGACGATCGACTGGACGAGGGTAAACGCCTACCACATGGACGAATATATCGGTCTTGATAAAGACGCGCCGCAGGGTTTCGGAAATTTCCTTAAAGCGCACATTTTCGGTAAAGTTCCTTTCAGAAGCGTGAACTATATAGATATTACCGCCGCAGATCCCGAAAAGGAAGCCGAAAGATACGGTAAACTGCTTAAAGCCAACCCGACGGATATAGTCGTAATGGGTATAGGCGAAAACGGGCATATCGCGTTCAACGATCCGGGCGTGGCGGATTTCAACGACGAAAAGGTCGTTAAACCGGTAAAACTCGACGAAGTCTGCCGCAATCAGCAGGTAAACGACGGTTGCTTCAAGTCGATAGACGAAGTTCCGACCCACGCGATGACGCTTACCGTTCCCACGCTCGTTGCCGCGCCGTGGCTGTTCTGCATCGTACCCGCCGCGACCAAAGCGAAAGCCGTTTACGAAACTTTGAACGGCAAAATAGACGAGCATTGCCCCGCAAGTATACTCCGCACGAGAAAGAACGCAAAACTTTATCTCGACGACGCAAGTTCCGCATTGCTTAATTTATGATAGAAATCAAAAGCGATAAAATCATAACTCCCGACGGGGTGAAAAACGGGTATTTGTATATCGATAACCGCTCTATCGTCGGAGTTTACACCGAAAAACGACCCGCAAACGAACGCTACGACTTCACGGGCAGATACGTTTCGGCGGGGTTTATAGACACGCACACTCACGGCGGAAACGGGCATCCGTTTATTAACGGAACGGAAGAAGACGTAATAGGGGCGTGTAACTTTCACTTAACCCACGGCACGACCGCGATTTTGCCTACCGTTACGGCGGGAGCGTTCGAAACGATGCGTAAAGCAGTCGAAACCATAGCCGCCGCCAAAAACACGGGCAGGATAAAAAGCGACGTTATCGGCGCGCACATGGAAGGGCCGTATCTTTCGGCAAAACAGTGCGGAGCGCAGTGCCCCGCTTTTATAACCTCGCCGAAAAAAGAGGACTACGAAAAACTCGCAGATGACCTCGGCGAATATATCGCCCGTTGGACCTACGCGCCCGAAAACGATATCGGCGGCGAGTTCTGTAAGTTTATAACGTCACACGGAATAATCGCTTCTGCAGGGCATACCGACGCCAAATACGAAGATATGAAAACGGCGATAGACAACGGCTGTAATCTCGTAACTCATCTGTACTCCTGTACTTCGACCATTACGAGAGATCACGGGTTCAGAAGTTTAGGAGTGATCGAAAGTACGTTTCTTCGCGACGAACTCACAGCCGAAATCATAGCCGACGGCAAACACCTTCCGCCCGACCTCATCAGAATGATAATAAAAATCAAGGGCGAAGAAAAGACCATCCTTTGCACGGATAGTCTTGAAATAGCGGGTACGGATATTAAAGAGGGGGTAATGAGCGGTACGGAGTTCATCGTCGAAGACGGCGTCTGCAAACTCAAAGACCGTTCGGCATTCGCTGGGAGCGTGGCTACTGCCGACCGCCTCGTAAGGGTACTCGTAAAAGATTGCGGTATCGCGGTCGAAAAAGCGATAAAGACGATAACCGAAAATCCCGCGAGATTACTGAAAGTTAAAAAAGGAAAACTCGAAGCGGGGTACGACGCGGATATAGTCGTATTCGACGACGATATAACGGTAACCGACGTTTTCGCGCTCGGCAAAAAAGTCGTCTGACGGCAGGGCGAAAATAGCCGCAGTATCGAGTCTGCAAGATCAGCGCAAGGTTTCGACGGGTTGTTCTTTCGACGGCGGATAGCCGAAAGTCGCGACGTATTGTTTGTAAAACCCGGGGTAAGAATCGAACCCGCATTTTTCGAAAACCTCGCTCGGGCGGTTTCCCTGACGAAGCATCGATTGGGCGTATAACAGTCGTTTCGTGTTGATATACTTTTTGGGGCTCGTTTTTATCTGATTTTGAAAAATCCGATACAGATATTGCTCGCTTACGTACAGGTTGTCGGCAATTTCTTTAACCCCTCTTAAAGTAAAAAGATTGCCGTTGATATAATCGATTGCCTTTGATAAAATAGGCGAAAGGTGCGAAGAGTCGATGTAAAATTCGTTTTCCGAAATTTTAAGATAGTAAAAGAGTTCCGTAAGGAGCGATTTTAACAATTCTTTGAACGATTCTTCGTCTAAATGCGAGGCAAAATAGTCGACTTTTGCGAATAAGTCGGCGACCGAACCGTCTTCGGGGCAATGAACCAATTCGATTTCTTCGGGAATGCTCCCGAGTAACTTTTTTCCGACGAAATTTTCGTCGAAAGCGATATTGTAGCGCGAATATTCCGCGCCCGGCTTTATGTCGACGTAGTGGAATTTCATCGGGCGGATAACCACCAGATCGTTCTTTTTAAGTTCGTACTTTTTGCCTTCGATAAAGTACGTAACTTTGCCCTTCTCGAAAAAGATGAGTTCGTAGGTATTGTGCGAATGTTTCAGAAAGGCTTCCGGCGAAGCGGACGGATTTTTGTAGTATTTGTGGTTGTATACGAGGTTTTCGTCGGATATGTCCATTTATCCACCCAAAATAAATATAATCGAATACATTATACGGTAAAAATCCGTATTTTGCAATAAAAATAACGAAAAACCGGTTTAATTTTATAAATATTTTATATCGGGAAAACGAGGAGAACGTATTATGAAGAAACTTGACGTTGCCATTATCGGACAGGGCAGAAGCGGACGCGACATACACGGCGTTTATTTTCGCTCGGAAAGGAACCTTTACTATAACGTAAAGTACGTCGTCGACGCCGACGAAAGAAGAAGAAATCAGGCGAAAGACCTTTACCCGGGTTGCGAAACGTTCGCGGACTATCGCGAACTTCTCGATAAAGATTTCGATCTTGCCGTAAACGCTTCTTTTTCGGACAATCATTTCGCGATAAGCAAAGACTTGCTCGAACACGGCAAAAACGTGCTTAGCGAAAAGCCCTTTGCGAGAAATCAGTTCGAGTGCGAAACCCTTGAAAACACCGCGAAGAAAAACGGCGTAACGCTTGCCGTTTTTCATAACACTCAACTTGCGCCGTTCTATCTTCACGCGCTTAAACTCATAAAAGACGGCGTTCTGGGCGACGTAAAGCAGGTAAGTATCAGGTATAATTCGCTTGCCCGCCGTTGGGATTGGCAGACTATGCAAAAGCACATGGGCGGCAGCGCGTATAACACCGGACCGCACCCCGTAGCAATGGGGCTCGGATTTCTCGATTTCGATAAAAATACGAAGGTCGTTTATTCTAAACTCGATACGGCTTTAACAAGCGGCGACGCCGAAGATTACGTTAAAATTCTCGTGACCGCGCCGGATAAACCGCTTGTCGATATCGAAATGAATTCGACGGACGCTTTTTCGGATTACAACATAAAAGTACAGGGGTCGAAAGGAACGCTTAAATCTACGCCCTCAAAATATACGCTTAAATACATAAAGGACGGCGAAAACGTCGAAAGACCTTTGATAGAGCATTTTCTCGAAGACGAAGACGGCAATCCGATTTATTGCACCGAGAAACTCATAACGCACGAAGAAAGCGGACTTTACGACGGAACGGCTTTCGACGTGGGTACTTCGGGTATATACGCAAATCTCTATAAGGTTATAACGGAGGGCGCGGAACTCGCCGTTCCGCTGTACCACGCGAGAATGACGATAAACGTAATCGAAGCGGCGCACTCGGCAAATCCGCTTCCCGTGAAGTATTAAGGTTTTACCGCAGAGCAAATAAAACGTAATAGCCGCGGGGCGAGTCGTGAAACGACTC
>FR898419.1:0-9550 GCA_000437515.1 Acidiphilium sp. CAG:727
ACTCCGCCGCAATTTTTTAAGTTTAGTTGCCGGCAAACAATAATTTATGAGTAGTCGCAAGGAATACTATGTCGAGTATCCAGCAAACGACCGAACCGGGAATAATCCACAATATACCCGCGATAAGAGTAACTACGTTTTTATACGCTACACCCTTGATAATGCGGTAGATTGCCCAGACTATATCAAGCATGGGAATCGCAAGAATGATTTTGAGAACGAGCGGAAGTTCGTCCATCGCCTTGATAAAACTTTTCATATTTATCGCTCCTTTCGCCGACGTCTGTCGGCTATCATTACATTATTACATAAAACTTTCATTTTATGCCTTAAATATAGCACTGCGAGCAATTTATGTCAATCTGTTTACGTTAAAAGGCTTTAATTTTCTCGTATAATTCACATGCGGTCGAAGCAAACGTCGTCGCCCCGATAGCGGTCAGTTCTTCTTTGCTCCTGTATCCCCAAAGTACGCAGATTCCGTCTACGCATGCGTTTTTCATCGTCATAAAGTCGGTATCGCTGTCGCCGACGAAAATCGCCTCGTCGGTCGTAACGCCAAGTTCCCTCAACGTAAAATCGACGCATTCGCGGTCGGGTTTGGTCTTCATACCGTCGCGTTGACCGCAAACGAAATCAAAACCGACGGTCGGAAAAAATCTCTTTACGACTTCGGTCGCGCCGTCCTGCGGTTTATTTGAAACCACCGCGATTCGGTATCCCTCTTTTTTAAGTTCAGCCGCCAATTCCGCCATGCCGTCGTAAACGAGCGTTCTGCTTCCGTCGCAAAAATTGTAACCGTTATTGTAATCGGCAACCATTTTGAGTAAAGTCGCCTCGTCGCAAGGTTTGCCTTTAATCGCCCTCTCGACAAGTTTCCTCGCGCCGTTGCCGACGAATCTGCGCGCTTCCGGCAAAGTAATTTCGGCATAACCGTACTTCGTTAAAGTTGCGTTCAGATAAACCAGAATATCACGCGACGCGTCTATCAACGTGCCGTCCATATCGAATAACACCGCTTTCTTCATACAATCCGTATTATATACGATTTTTTATAATTTTGCAACGATTTTTACAACAATTCAGTCAATTATTGCCATGCGCGAACGTTGCCGAGCATGATTGCGTTATTTGTTTCTGAATAACTCGGGGATGTTTTTTATCCCTATGGACACCAGTCGCTTTACGCTTTTTTTGAAAAACTTTTTGGCGTCTTTATCCGTTTTCGACGTCCCGCTTAAAGCAATCAATACGCTTTTTTGCCAAGACTCTTTAAGTTGAAAAGTAGTAAAAACATCCTGCTTTTCGAGAAAGTCGAAAATTAAGTTTACAAGCCGCCTTCGTTCTTCATTCGAAAGCGAATTTATCCAGGCGTTCAGCGTCTTATCGTTGTAACGCGCAACGCCCGTAAGTTTTGAAAGATATAAAAATTCGTCGTCTTTTACCTGCCATGAAAACGGTTCGTGTTGCAAGACGCCGATTCTGCTGCTCTTTACGACCTTAAAAGTCGACGGATCGTCCAAAAGCATACCGACGAGCGACGATTGCGGCACCGTTTTATCGATTAAACGCTCTATTGCCTTATATTCGTCGCGATTGGTTACGTCTGTCAGAAAACCCGGCCCGTCGTGCGAATAGATTTTGCAAATACGCTTTTTTACTTCATCGCTTGCGAACGCCGACGCATAAACCGCCAGATTACCGCCCTTTGAATGCCCGCCTACGTAAATTTTTCCTCTGCAATTTTGGGCTGCGGCTTCTAAATATCCGACGGCTTCCGTCTGCGACGGAACCGGTAATTGATACGCCATATTAAAGTTTTCTTTCCACCCGATAAGCGACGAATCCGTTCCGCGAAAAGCAACGTAAAAAGCGTCTTCCGAAAGTTGAAAGGTAACCGCCGAAAACTGTTTTTCGTCCTTTGCGTTCGTGCTTTCTTCATACCCCTTTACGATAATATTTTTATATCGCGGATTCGCAGCCATAATCTCGAAAAGTTCGCGGCTCTGCTTCGGATTCCACACGTCGAAAAGCATCTTATCGTAGTCGCAAACGGCAGGTAAATCGCATAATTTTGCGCCTTCCCAGGTCAGAACGCTACTTGCCTTAATCGGAAAATGGTAATACGAAAGTTGTGACAGTATCAGACTGTCCACAGCGTTAAGCGGTTGCTTTTCAAATTCCGCCCGCGTATATCCGGCGTAATCAACGATATTTTTCATAATTCCTCGTCGTAACTTCCATCTTAATAATTTTTGACGATTTTACCCGCCCGCAAAACAATATGCGTATAGGACTCCGTCTTCCTTTGCCACATTATAACAAATTTATCGGCTTTGCGCAACGCCGCGAAGATACTTTCTCAAAATTTATACTTCTACAAAATAAAAAACAGCCGGACTCAAATGAGAATGGCTGTTTTTCTTAAAATTAAGTATTAAAATGCCGGAATTTAACCGTTTTCCGACAAAAGCACGCCCTCGGATTACGGCTGTTCGCCTGCGCAAAAACTTTCAAAAGCGACCGATGGGTAACGTTACCGTCTGCAATCGAAAATCGCCGTCTTTAATTACGGCGATTTTCACTTTCGAAATTTGTTTTTCGCTTTTAATTTCGAGTTTTACGCTCCCGTTTATCCGGGAGCGTATTTTTATTACGGTTTTATTTTTTATTATTTTATTCGACTATCCAATCGCCGACCTGCGTAACGCCCGCCTTTTTAAGAGCGTCGATCGTATCGTAACGATAAACGCCGCCTTTTTCGATTTTAGGCAAAGCGTGATAGAACGCAATGCAATTTACGTGTTTATAGCCGTCGGGTTGAGTTTTGTCTACCGTGTAATGAACGTCTCTGAGCCAATCGGAATGTTTTTCGACTCCCACGGCAATGCTATATTCGACTGAATCGCGATTTTCGGAAATCCTCGTTATTTTACCGAATTCCGATTCGTCGTTCAGCGCAAAATTAAGGAATTTAGATCCGTTCCAATTCGCTCCGTTTGCCATCGGTAAAAATTTGTTTACGACGACGCGTACGTTATCGAAACCTTCGAGCCCTGCATCTGCCATCATCAGCGCGTAATAACTTATATCTATTCCGAACAAAACGCCCACGTCGTCTCTGCCGTCAAAATCGGCTAAATTTTCGGCGCCGTTCACTTCGACGAGAACGTCTTTCATTTTGAGCAATTCTACTTTGAGGTTGGATATGACGTGATTTTTTTCGCCGAAATTAGTCGTAACGATATGAACGTTTTCTATCGTCGCGTTCATCTTCGGTGATTTCGCCCATCTGCCTTTGTCGGAAGTAATTCCCGTAGCGGTAGCGGTTTTGAAGGTGATTATGAATTCTGCGTTTTTAATAACCGCGTTATAACCGTATCCGCCGAAAATTCCGTTATCGTAAGTTGCCGCGTAGACGGTATGACCTCTGCCGTCGAAAGTACCCGCAAAGTTAGCCGAGTCGGTCGCGTTTTTTTGCCCCGCCATATCGATCGGCGAATTTGCCGCGCCTATATCTCCGCCGAGCGAATAGTATTTATTCTTTATCGCCGAGCCGAGCGTCAATTCGGTAGCGAAATTATCGTTGGTCAACACGGCGTTGCTGCCGTAGATATCCTCGAAGATATACCCGCCTTTATCCGTCTGTACTTCTATCGGTTCGGTCATATCTCCGTTAAAGACGACTCCCGTCAACATTTTTTTCGTATGCTGCAACTCTTTCGCGCCTTGTTTTGCGTAAAGTACCGCAGTCGCTCCGTCAAAATAAGAAAGAACGTTTTTCAGAGTCGCGTCCGTCCATTCGACGTGTCCTTTGTATATTGCCACCGGACAAGTAACGGTTACGGTCAGCGTCTTTTGATAAGATTTTCCGCTTTCGTCGGTATAATCGGCGGTTATCGTGGCAGTACCGAGCCCTTTCGCCGTTATTACGCCGTCTACGAAATCTATAACTTTCGAACCGCTGGTCAACGAGAGAGTTCCTCGTTTTTCAACGCCGTTCTCTTTTACGACGAATTTTACCGTCGCTTCGTTGATATAATTTTTGCCCTCGAAAGAATCCGTTACGGAAAGCGTGATTTCGTCGGCGACTTCTTCTTCGCCGCCCTTATCGACCGCCATATACATCGTTACGTCTTTATCGATAACTTTAAGCAGGAACGTTTTTTGCATGAGCGGAGTGTCGAAATTATTCCACTCTCCGGCTACCGTAACTTCGGTCGTACCCGCTTTAATCGCCTTTATTTTTCCGTTTTCGAAAGAAGCGATTTCTTCGTTCGCTATTTCAACCGTAATCCCGCAATCGTAGGTCTTGCCGTTGAATGCGACGTTTGCCGAAACGCCGTAAACGTCGCCTTTAAGAAGGCTGAGTTCGTCGCCTATACGGTCGACTTTAAGCGTCGGCTGATAATCGCCGAAACTTACCGAAACCGAACAATCGGCTTTCATCTCTCCGTAGGTTGCCGTAATCGTGGCGTTACCTATACCGACCGACGTAATTACGCCGCCTTCGACGGTCGCCACGGCTTCGTCGGAAGACTTCCATTCGAGAGTGACGCCGTCCTCGTCTTTATATTTCGCTACGACTACCGCGGATTCACCGTATACGAGCCGCACGACGCTTCTCGTAAGAACGAGAGTGTTTTCGACTTCGGGCGCGGGCGGCGTCGGTTTTTTATCTCCGCCGTCGCTTTGCTTACAACCCGTCAACGCCATCGCCGACGCACACAAAATTATAAAAACGGACAATATAACCAAAAATCTGTTTTTGTTCTTCATTTTCACTCCTTAAAAACTATCGAGAAAACTCTCTATACCGACGTTTTCGGCCACTTTCGTTATCCCAAGCGAGTTGCAAAGCGATTTGAATTTCGGTTTGATTGCGCTTACGTCGTACTTGGAGGAATAAAGACCGATAGCGCATTTCGCGGGGAAAAGCCATTCGATATCGATATGTTCTTTCAATTTCGAATAAGTTTCTTCGTCCATACGGTATTTTTCGATTGCCGCGTACGCTTTATCGAGTTTTTCGAAAAGGGTGTTTATAAATCCGAGCGAAATAAGGCTTGAGTTATTCGTCGGTTGAAGTTGGTTCGAACTCCAGCCCCAGCCCTCTTTTTCGTGCGATTCGGCAAACCAGAGTCTGCATTCGTTGAAAACGTCTTTCATCGCGTCGGCAGCGTCGGAATACATAGCGTTGAAATAATCGTCTATGAGATCCGCCGTGCTTAAAGAACTGTTCCAGGTGAGTTTGCACGTCAGATAATTTGCAAGCGTATAAAAGCCCGCGTCCGCTCCGCGCTGACGGCTGTGGAACTGCGCGAAAGAAAATTGATATTTCTGTTCGTAAAGCCATTTATAATAGTCTTCGTAGAAAGTATACGGATCGTAGAAACAGAAATAATCGTTGAAGAAGCAGCCGTACGTCCACGACCAGCCGTCGGAAACGTACTGCGCCCACTGCGTAGCGTATTCGATCTGTTCGAGGTTCGTAGGATCGTCCATGCGGATACCGAAATCGAACGAACTGAACGCGTTGAAGGGTTTGATTTTAAGATCCGGGTCGGGAACGATGTCTTTCGCGATTTCGACCTTACCGTTCTTTATTTCGAAAGGCGGTTTAAGCGTCCATTGGTATGCGAAGAAAGTAAATTGCAAATCGTCGCGTTTATATTCTTCGTTCTCGGGGAGATTCATCCAGTCTACGACCTTTCTCGCCATATCCTGAACGAATTTATATACCGCCGCAGACTCCGCGCCGTTATGCTCCGCCGCGAATTTTTTACACGCTTCGCATTCGCAACTCTGCCAGTTGTCCATGATACCGATATGAACGGTATTCATAATCGGATAATCTTCCTTGGTATACCACATAAGCGACTGCTCGACCTTTTTCGCGCAAAGACTTACCATTTTATCGTACTTATCCGTTCCGCGCGCCGTATAGCAAAGTTGCTCGCCTTTCGTTGAGTAAAATTCGGGGTCGGATTCGATATATTGATCTTTCGGCAAGTAGAACAAACTATTGTGGAGTTTATCCGCCTTGGAACTGCGATCGTCGAATTTTTCGTGAATGAGAAACATTATGTCTTCGAGATTATCGGTAGTCCTCATACGGTACGCGAACATATAATCGTCCATATCCTGCGATTCGCACTGCAGAATACCTACTCTCGCCTTCCTCGGAATATCCGAAATATCGGTCACGTCGTAATCGCGGAGTTTTACTTCTTTTACGCCCGTGTCGAGATCGTAGCAATCTTTATAGTATACTTCGAAGCCGAAGTTCATTTTAAGAAAGTCGTACACGCCGTATAAAACGCCGTTATCCGTGCCGCCGACTATATAGACGGTTTTATCTTTGGTAAGTATGCGCGCGCCGTCGCGACCGAGCGCGGATTTATCTACGGTAAGTCCGCTCGTTCTGAAAGCCTCGGTGTCGCCGAGCGAGATATACTTGCCGCCGACGCTGTGCGAAACCGGATTCGTTTCGACTGCGAGAGTAACGCCCGTCGCTTCGTAGAAAAACCTTATCAGTTCGTCGCGGGCGAACGTCGTGAAAGTCGTCAGTTCGGGAACGAGTATCTTATATTCGCTTACGCCGTTTTTAACGATATATTCGTCCTTTTCGGTACTTGCAAACCGGTGGGTCTCCGTCCATTTGGTTGAGTCTTCGTTATATCTGTTGCTTACCTTGGCGGTTTCCTCGGGAATTTTAACGCCGCTTTCCTTTTTAGAACAAGCGGTTAAAGAAACGAAAACCGTCAACGCCAACAAAATGCTTATAAATTTTTTCATATCTTTTTACCCCGCGTAAACTTCGTATTTCACGCTCGAAGCGTTGCCGCTTTCGTCTTTGCAATGAACGTAGACGGTATATCTGCCTTTTTCTTTAAGGACGAAGGTTCCCCTCGTGGCGGCGATAAACCTATCTCTTTCGTCGTACACGACAGCCCAGATAATCAGGTTTTCCGTCTTCGTAACGTTGTCTTCTACTATTACTTCGAGCGGTTTGATTGCCTTGCCGACGCTTACCGCAACCGTAGATTCGGGTTCGTTTTTGAATCTTATCGAAGGCGCGGTCAGGTCGTAAACGTATACGAGTTGCTGTAAAAGCCCCTGCTTGCCCGCTCCGTCTTTATACGTGTAAGTGAACGTATAGCAACCGAATTCGGTGAATTTTATCGTATATCTGCGGTGTGCGGGAAGATTTACGAGTTCTCTGCCCGTTTCGTCAACGAACGCGTTTACCTCTTCTTCGCCGAATTTAGTAAGGTTTACGGTGAGCGTACATTTGTTAGCCGAGGGCGACAATACGTCGGCGAATTTGGGTATCTCCGTAACGTACACGTCGTTCACCGACGTAACGATAGGCGGAAGGCTTGCCGAAACCATAGGTCTTGCGTCGTCCGTAACCTGTTTGCCGTAAGGCTGATTGCAAAGCGCCGCAAGGTTAAACGAGAAACCTTTTTTGACCGAACGGAAACGAACGTCTAAAAGGCACATATCGGAAGAAAACCCGAAATTCGCTCCCGTGGCGGAACCGTCGAAATAGACGTACGAGCCGTCGCACGAAACGACGAAGTTTCTGCCCTTCCAACTCGACGCGATAGCCGAAGCAGCGCCGTTTACCGCTACCGAAGCAGCCGAACCTTCGCCGTCGTTAAACGAGATAACGGCGGTTTTCGCTCTGTCGTAATAATCGGTAAGAACTATATCCATACCGTCGAGCGTTGCGTCGGCATCCATATAGAACGAAAGCGAGAATCTCGAAACGAGAAGCGGATTTATGAATTTCATCGACGCGTCGCCGTTTTTGCCTGACGTAAACGTCGTGTAATCGTTTTTCGCTTCGCCCGTAAAATCGCCGACGAAATACTTCGCCACGTCGAGTTTTATCGTGCCGTAGCCCACGTTTATCACGTCGGCTTCCGCGCTTTCGATATAGTTGGTTTCGTCGCCTTCCACGGCGAGTTTAAGTCTGAGTTTAGAAGCCTTTTCTACGTTGAAGCCGTCGGACGGAATTTCTCTGTATTCCCCGCCGTCGTAACTTACGTACGATTTAAGCGCGGAGGCTACTTTGCCGTCGTTGCCGTAAACGTAAGCGTTGATTTCTTCTACGGAATATTTCGCCCCTTCGACGAAGTATTCGGGAACGGGTATGCTCTTCTTCTCGAAAACCGCCTTATTGCTCGGTATACAATCGAAAGTATAACTATACGCTCCGTCGTAATAAGTGTCGGAATACAGGTATTCCACCGTATAGGTTCCCACTTCGCTTACGGCAACGGAAGCCGCGGAAGAAGTTACGTCCGCAGTATTGCCTTTCGGATCGGTCAAAAGAACGGTAACGTCGTAATTTTTGCAAAGCGAAGTTACGCCGTAACCGGACAAGTTTATAGAAGAACCTATTTCGGCTTCGGTATATTTCGTCGTCGCGTTAAACGAAATTCCGGGCGTTCCTTCCTTAATGGCAAGCAAATCGAAAGTCTTGGTAGCGCGGTTGCCGTAAACGTCCTCTGCGCGGTATTCGACGGTGTAAGTACCCATTTTACCCGCAAAGAATTTGCCGTTTTCGACGTTTATCGCCCTTTTGGAGTTTTCGTCCGTGTAGTTATACCATACGGTATAATCGACTTTGCCCCTTATTCCGCTTGCGTCGAGCGCTTCGGCTTCGGGCACTTTTACTTTCGTTCCCGCGATTATTTTGTTATCGGTTTCGTCGGCGGCGACCTTTATTACGGGAGCAACCGTTTCGTTATACGCGCCGAAAGTGTCAAGTTCTTCGTTGGTCTTGCCGTTGAATTTACCGACTTCCACTCTCGCCGTCTGAACGTTGTTGAATCCCGTAGCCGTTATCGACACGATAACTTCGCCCGTCGTAAACCCGGGGAACACTCCGCCGTAAAGTTTGTCGTTGTTTATTTCGGTAACGAGCCTCGTGTCGCCGTTCGGGTTACTCTCGTGTTCGGGAGTGTTGCACCAAAGTCTGATTTTACCGTCTTCGGCGTTTTCGAACAACATAGTAATATTGTTATAGTTGCCGTTCATGGGTCTGTTACCGCGCGTAGGCGTACCGAAAATACCCCTCGAATAATTTTCACCCGCTATCGAATATTGTCCGTTAGCGTCGGTGGAAAGACCTACGAGTCCGCTGCCTTTCGGTCCCGCCTTCATGTAGGTTTCCATATTGATTCTCTTCCAGTACTGAATATCGATCTCGATATCGGGGTTATAGCAGTCCGTCAGGCGTATGGTAAGGTAGTTTACGTCGCAATCCATTCTTACGAGGTTGAACGTAAACAATTCGACGGTCTTGTCGGCGTATACGTCGACGGGTTCCGAAAACGTAATCGTCGCGCCCTCGGTAAGTTCGGCGACTATACCGTTCTTCATGCCCTTTTTCTTATAAGTGCCGTTAAGTTCGCCGTACGAAACCGTAGACGAATCGTTACTCAACGTATAATATTCTTTAAGAGTTTTGAAAGTCCTGGAAGCGGAAATTTTTCTGCCGTTTGCCGTCGCTTCGAATATAAGGGTATATTCGCCG
>FR898419.1:9582-16010 GCA_000437515.1 Acidiphilium sp. CAG:727
CGTAAAACTTCTGCCCGCTACCGCCCCGCCGTCCGGGCGGACGAGATAGCAATTTTCCGCGGGATATAAAACGTCTTTATACTTAATGGCCGCGGTTTCGGGAATTTCGAGCGTGTCGCCGACCGAATATACCGTTTCGAATTCGTCGAAAGATATACTCGCGTCGTTAGCGAGAACGGGTTTAGCCGCGGTTATAACCGCGCCCGAAACGGCGAAAGCCGCCACCAGCCCCGCAACGCATATAAACAATTTCTTTTTAACGGGTTTGTTCATCATTACCTCTGTTTTTTTATTCTTTTATTCCGCCGAGAGATATATCCCCCATGAGTTTGTTCTTCGTGAGAATGAACAAAATGAGAATAGGAAGCGCAAGCACCATGCTCGCCGCCATTTTTGCGGGCGCTTCGGCGAATATCTTTGATTCTTTCGTCCCGTTGGCAAGGTTGGTCATATAGTAGACCGCAGTCGCCAGCGTGGGTTGGGTCGGCAAGAAAATAAGCGGATTCTGATAGTCGTTCCAGAGCGAAACGAACATTATAAGAAATACCGTCATTATCATCTTTATAGCAAGCGGGAAATAAATCTTGAACATTATTTTTACTTCGCCCGCGCCGTCTATACTCGCCGCTTCGCGGTAAGTTTCGGGTACGCCCTTGAAATAGGCGTAAAAGACGAAGTAGTACATACCCGCGCCCGAAGCCCATTGCAGTATTATACCGAAAATAGTATCGTATATCCCTAAACTTTTGAAAAAAGCAAGTTGCGACGGCTGATTGCCGACGATAGGCATACACATCATAAGCGTGTACAAAATGAATATTATGCCGCTCAACTTAAAGTCGTATTTAGCCGTAAGATACGCCGTCAACGCGGGTACGAACGACGAAACGAGCGCGCAACCGCCTACGTATAAGAGGGTATTCGCCAAAAGATCGGGGAAATATTCGTATCTTAAATCGGCGGAGTTTTTCGCGCCCATCATCACGCCGAAAACGGTTTTGGTCGTGCGTGAAACGGGAACGCTGCCTCTGTAATAATTGACGAGTTTCTGATATTTGAAGTTTTTGATTACGAGTTTATAATTGCCGAAATGCAAAAACTCTTCCTTACTGTTACCAACCTCGCTGCCGAGATACGGCAACCCCAGATAGTTATGTCGGTTGCTGTAATCCATATCGCTTTTAAGCGAAGTATTAAGCCCCCACAAAAGCATAAAAATCATAATCAGCGAATAGATAAGGAGAACTATGCCGAGAACTATAAACAACGGGCTGACGGATCTTTTTCCGCCCCTGTCGAAATTCTTTCTTTTCGTCATCGTATCCCCCTTTAATCCGCTTTGGGACCGTATTTGTTAAGCGCCCAACGCATTAAAAGCGTAAGCGGCAGAACTATCGCCGTAAGAATAAGACCTATCGCCGAGAGTACCGAATAAGACAGATTGTTCGTCTGATCTCTCGGTATCACGAAGTCGCCGTCAAGCGCGCGAGTGTATAAGAAATACCCAAGGTTTTCCGCATTCAGCGGGTTTCTCTTCAAAAGGGTAAGCACCTGCCATTGTTCGGTGAACACTCTCGAAAACGAAACTATCATGAGCGTTACGACCGTGGGCCATATCATCGGAATGACGATATATAAAAATTCCTGTATCGGGCTGCACCCGTCGAGTTCGGCGGATTCGATAAGCGAAACGTTTATGCCGCTCATCGTGCCCGAATACGTGAGAACGCTCACGCCGAAGCCGATCAGAACGTTAAACAGAATTACGGCGAAAACCCTCGTTTTTGTTCCCGTAAGGAAATACGTCGGTTCTTTTGCTCCGAATATCTTCGTCTGAATAAGCCCTAAAACGTCGTCGGAAATGTATTGATACAAAAGCCCGAATACGACCGCCGACAAAACGGACGGCAAGAAGAGCATTACCCTGAAAAACTCCGTGCCGGGGCGTTTTTTGTAGATATAGAACGAGAATAGAAGCGCGACGGGCGTTATCGCGAAAATCTGCACCGCCAGCATTAAAATAGAGTTGCCTATTACCTTGATATTCTGACCTAAAACTTTCCAGCCCTCGACGAAGTTGGCAAAACCCGCGTTTTTGTACGTAAGAGTTTTGGTAACGTCGTCTACGTAATAATCTTTGAACGCCAAAATAAAGGAGTTGAAGTTGATATACACGTAGAAAACGAGGTAGTGGAGAAGCGGAAAGGCGATAAACAACAGATAAAATCCGAGTTTTTTACGCCTTCCGCGCGTCATTCCGAATAAAGGTCTTTTTATATCCGTTTTAGTAGTCATTTGTTTTTAACCTAACGATTCCCAGTCCGCGACTTTTGCTCTTCTCGTCTGCGTAAAGATACTCGCGGCGGTTTCTCCGCCCATAAGCGCGGCGTAAGAGCCGTTATGATAACTGCCGAAGTAGTTGAGTTTACCGCCCCAGATAAGCGAGAAGGAAGAACGGTTTTTAGAGAACTTTATATTATCCGAAGCCGCGTAGACTTTATCGCCCGCCGCCTTTTCGATTTCGAGTACGCCCGCGTAAAAGTTGCCGAGCGAAGACTTATCGTAATCGTATTTTAAGTTCATGGTAAGTTTACTCGTTTCGGTAAAGGCTTTGAGTTCGGCGTCGCTGTACAAAAATTCGATGAATTCTTTTACGGCGCGGAAAAGTCCTTCGTTTTTCTCGACGCGCTTGTTTACGAAAACGGTCGCGCTGGTATCTATAACCGTGGGTTTTTTACCGTTTCCTTCGGTAACCTGACCGGTAAGTTGTACGGGCATGGGCATCATGCTTACGTTCGCTTCTTTGCCGCCCGACAACGATTTATATTTAGTGAGCGTTCCGCCGCTGACCGCTTCGCCGTACCAGAACGTCGAATCGACGAGCATAGCGCATCTGTCGTTATCGTTTGCGTTGTAATTGCCGAGAACGAAAAATTCCTGCGCTTTGGTGTTGGTCATCTGCTGATTTTTGAACCAACCTTTGTTTTTGGCGAGTTCGAGGAAAGACAGCGCGTAATAACGGGCGGACATATCGTACATTCTGTAACCGTTATCGTCGCTTAACACGACCGTTTCGGTCTGCGGCATTTTAATACCCGTGTTAAGGAGAGTTCCGTCGTAAGACAGCGCGCCCTCTTTAACGACTTCGACTTCCGCGTCGGTGAAGTTGCAGGTGGTCGCCTTCATCGCGTCGGTGCCGACCATACCCGCCCAGAGCGATTCGATAAGCATAAACGCGTAGTTCGCTCCGCCCGTAATATCGCTTATCGCGAACGGATTGATCTGCTTTTTGTTTTTGATATAATCGCAGAGAACGATAAATTCTTCGAGCGAAGACGGAAGCCCGTCGTCGTAGTCGTTCGGTATACCGTTAGGCCCGCACGATTTTTTCGTATTTTCGTTAAAAACGAAATTTACGCCCGCCGAAGAAGCCGGCAAAAGCGAACTCTTATAATTTACGACGCTTTCTTCGCCGGGAGCCGCAATATAGAGATTCTCCGTCTTGAAAAGGTCTACGTTATACGAAATGCTTACGTCGTAAGAATAATGCGGAAGTCCGTAATATTTGCCGTCCGCGCCTTTGAATTTAGGCAGAAGTTGCGGCTCTATTTTGCTCTGCAATCCCTTTACGAGGTCGTCTATATCCGCAAGGTATCCGCGCGTTTGCATATCGTAGATATTGGCTTCGTTCTCGTCCATAAGAATATCGTAATCGGGAATACTGCTCGTATAATCCGAGTCTTTATTGGTAGAAATTTCTACCCTTACGCCCTTTTTGCCGCTTTCGTAAGGCTCGTTCGCTTTTTCGGCGGCAAAACGATCCGCCGCCTGTTGAAGCCAATCGGTGGAAGAAGCGGTTCCGCCCCATTGACGGAAAGATATCTGCGTGATTTTAGAACTATCTTCGTCTTTGCCGATATTGCCGTTTCCGCAGCCCGCAGCCACGCCTACCGAAAGAACGGCAGCCAGACCGAGCGCTAAAAATTTCGTTTTGTTTCTCTTCATAATTTACCTGCTTATAAAATTTTTTATAAATAGACTTTCGGGCGAAAAGGCATAGTCTTCCACCCGATTGTCGTTTTAACTTTTATCCGTTCCGTTACGCTTCTGCCGTAGCGGTCTTTATAACCGTAACGCCGGGTATTTCGGTAATCTTTGCATTGTTATTGTGCGAGTCAACCGCAAGACATTCGACGTCTTTTGCTTTGACGACTACTTTGTCACAAGTGTATTGTGAAGCAGTACAGTCCCAACCGCTGCCGAATACTTTGTTAAGAGTTGCATTTTCGGCAGTTATATTGACATTCGTCAAAGTGAGTTGCGAAGAGCGGTAAGACGCTATGACACCGAAGAAATATGAGGGATTGGCAATCGTATCGGCAGTACCTGCGATGGTTATATTAACGTTTTCAATCGTCGAATAATATGCAGAACCTGCCAACAACGTGGAGTTCGCTCCCCATAAACTGACGTTAAGGAAATTTATATCCTTAATCGTAGCGCGGTCAAGCGCTCCGAAAATACCGCCGGCTTGCATAACGCCGCCGTTAACGGAGAACCCTCTTCCGTCAAGCGTTCCCGCAAAGCCGCCGTCGTTTATACCGATATTAGAAAAGTTAGTCTGAGCACCTTTATCGTCGGTATAATTTATCGTAGTATCATACATCGTTTCGCCCGCTTCGATATTACCGGCTAAAATAAAGTATTTTCCTTCCTGAATCTTTCCGGGTTTTATGGTATCGGTAGGTATTTTTACCAATTCGAGAAGACGAGTTATATCCGAAATACTTTCGGTTACGATGGTGATCGGAACGGTTATCGTATACTTCGTATTGCCTTTCGTCGCAAAAACGATCATGGAGTTCGCGCCGTGCGCGCCGTTTTTCATAGAATCGGGGATAGTTATCGCTCCGTTTTCGACGGTGAGTTTTTCTTCGTTGAAAGTCGCGCCCGTAATCGTGCCGCCCGCAAGATCCGGGTCTTCGCCGAGATCAAGAGTGAACGAAGTCTTTTCGCCCGTCGAATCTTTCAATATAACGTCTTGCGCTTTATTAAACGTTTTCTGTTCGTTTACGTCAAGTACGTTTACGGTTAAAGCGACTTTTACGCTGCTGCCTTCTTTAACCGCAAATTCAACTACGAACGTAGCGGCTTTATTGTACATATTTTCCGTAACGAATTGAGTAAGATCTTCGAAAACGAGAGTGTTGGTCAATAAACTTGCCGCGTCGGTCATATCTACGCCGTTTACGGTTACCGACTTCAAAGAAGTGTATCTCGTCCAGGGTTCCGCAAACGTATAAGTCCATTCGAACGAATCGCCGAACTGTTTGGGGTCGATAGATTCGACGCCGGAATCTTTCGTAGTATCAATGCTGCCGCTGAGTTTATAGGTTAAGCCATCGACCTGATCGAGGTAAAGTTTACCCTCATTGCCCGAAGCGAAGCAACCTACCGAATCGGCTATAATTTCGACGTTGGTGCAATGCCACTTGGCAGGATCTGCGTTGTTGCTCGGATGATGTCCGCCGATCCAGGGGAAAGTCGAACCCGCAGCGTCTATTTTGACGTTAGTCAAAGTTACGTTGTTTACGGGGTGCGAAGCCAGAATACCGAAGAAGTAACCCGATTCGCAAACTTTTCTGTCCGTTATATAAATTTCGACGTTTTCAAGCGTTGCGTTAAACAGAGTACCGGCGATAAGAACGCGGTTCGCGCCGACTGCTTTAACGTCGGCAAACTTGATATTTTTAACCGTTCCGCTTTCGATAGAGCCGAACAATCCGCCGCCGTACATCTCTCCGCCCGTTATGGTGTGATTCCTTCCGTCGAGAGTTCCCGCAAAACCTCTGCCTGCGTTTGCCCATTGCATACCGTCTGCTCCGTAAGTGGAGGCGGCGAAATCGTTAGCGAGTATGAAGTATTTGCCCGCATT
This sequence comes from Acidiphilium sp. CAG:727, assembly GCA_000437515.1. Classification (GTDB taxonomy): domain Bacteria; phylum Bacillota; class Clostridia; order Christensenellales; family Borkfalkiaceae; genus UBA10281. The sequence goes on from FR898419.1 coordinate 15,518, forward strand.
AAATTTATCTTCGATACCCTCGTATTTGTCCTCACCCTGAATTTTATAGTATACGCAATTTACGAGGTCGGTAAAATTCGTAATGCTTTTCGTTACAAGCGTTACGGGAACCTGAATCGTATGGTCTAAATCGTAGTTATCGGTAACGACTACCGTAAGATATTGTTCGCCGTGGGCTACGTCGTTTACGCCTTCGGGTATAACGAGCGCGTCTTTATTATCGCCGAAAGAAAGTTCGCCGTACTTTACGCTCTTAACCGCCTTATAGTCGGATATTCCGCCGAGCGTAAGTCTGTTTTCGGAAGATTCGATTAATACGTCCTGACGTTTATCGGTAATAACCTTATTAAACGTATACTCCTGAAGAGCGGCTCCGCAAATGCAAACGCCCGTGTCGGTTTCGGCGTTTTCGGTGTTCCAGCCGTTAAGTTTGTGCGCAACCTTGAAACTCATCGCCGGCGAAGTTACGCCGTTTAAGTTAGCCGTATCGGCT
>FR898419.1:16108-18426 GCA_000437515.1 Acidiphilium sp. CAG:727
CGGTAGAATAAACGTAAGTTACGGTCGCGCCGTCTTTCGCGGTCGCTCCGATAGTCGGTTCGCCGCAGCAGTTAATATCCGCTATGCTGCCCGGCATGGTTATTTCGTTGTCTGCTTTGGTTATTTCGAATTCAAGCGTGGCAACAGCGCCTTCGACGCCTGCAAACGCGTAGTTTACCGGATCGGTAAGCGTCAACTTAACGTCGTATTTGCCTACGTTCGTTCCGCCGTTATTTTCGGTTACGGCGTACAAATCGGTTGCCGCCACGTCTGCCGTCAGAGCCGAGCCGGTGTACGTCTTGCTCTTAGCAGTCGGCAATTGCACTTCTATTTTGTTTACGGTTACCGCGAAATCGGTTTCGTAGCCCGCCGCTTTTATAACGACTTTCGTCATATCCGCGGTAAGTTTATCCGCCCCGTCTTTCGCGTAAGCAAAAGTAACGTCGCCTGCGTTCACCGCTTCGCCGTTGCAACCGGTTACGGAACAAGTCTTCACGACTTCGATGCCCGTAAGGTCGAATTCTTCAAACGCCGTGTAGACGGTTTTCGTCGGATTCGTCTTTACGCTTATTCCGTTAAAGGTATGCGCCGCGAGCGGAAGCGCGAGTTCGTCAGCGGTGGTTTCTACGTATTTATCCCCGTCTTTAACGAACAACTTATCGCAACCTTCGCACTTGTAATGGGCTTTCGTCCCCGGCGTAACGCACGTCGAAGCGACTTCGTCTACTTCGATGTACTTATGCGAATGTTTAGGTTTGCTCGTGTTGCCGCACGCAACGAGCGCGCACAGCGATACGAGCATACAGATCATCAACGTTACGAGCATTGATCTCTTTCTCATAATTTCCCTCCATATTGAGTTTTTATTTTTCAGCCGTTAAAGGTATCTTTTCGTCTTCGACGAAAAGAAGGGTACCCTTCTTTTCGTCGAAGACGAAAAGATACCTTTAACGGCTGAAAAATAAAAACTCAATATGGAGGGAAATTATGAGAAAGAGATCAATGCTTATGCGATTTTTTTTCGTTAATACAACTATACCACTTGCATTATAAAACAATTTACGATATAATAATTGTATTATTGTTTCAACTTTTTGTAAAATACTATCAATAACGTATATTCTGTGTATTATGAAAACAAATTATCCTTTACGCCTCGAAAGGCACGACAACCCATTTTTCACCCTTAGCGACGTGTCATCATTTTCGCAGGGGTTCGCCTACTATCACGGCGCAGACTACCCCATTTTAATGCACTCGCACAACTTTTACGAACTCAACGTCGTAACGAAAGGCGAATGCCGGCATTATTCCGACGACACGAGCCACCCCGCAAAGGCGGGCGACGTGTTTATGATTCCGCCGTATACCGAACACGGATACTGGACGGACGACGAAAACGTAAGTCTGTTCAACCTTATTATAAGCAACGATATCTTAAACGATTATAAAGTTCAACTAAACAAGTACCCCGGCATAAAGATTTTGTTCGAGGTCGAACCGCAAATCCGCCAGGCGTTCAACGATTCGTCGCTCAATATAAACGTTCCGCAAGATATTCTGAAAGATTTCGTCGGCGATTTCGATGAACTCATCTCTGCCGACAAAACCCGCGACAAAGACGACGGCGTTATGTTCGATTTGAAAACCGTTTGTCTTTTATGCAAACTTGCGGGACTTATATCCGAAAAATACGCGACGATAACCGACGACAGCCGAAAATCCGAAGACTATATGATACTTAAAACCACGCAATATATGGAAGAAAATTATTTTTCCAAAATCACGGTCGACGACTTATCGCGAATCGTAAATATGTCCGCCCCGAATTTTTACCGGTACTTCAAAAAAGTGTTCAATACGTCGCCTATGGAATATCTTAAACGAATAAGAATTTCGCACGCGACGGCTATGCTCTCGTCAACGGATAAATCTATATCGTTCATCGCGCAGGAATGCGGATTTTTCGATTCGTCGCATTTTACGCATACCTTCGAACAAGCGACGAATATGAACCCCAAAGAATTCCGACGGAAATCTCACATCCCGTACGAACGCAAATAACCGTGCGTTTCGTAGCAACGAACGTACTTCCCCTATCATCCGCTTGAATTATAACATAAGCAGAAAAGATAGTCAATATTAAATTTTGCATAAAAATATTGCATTTCTTGCAAAGATACGGCATACCGGAACTTATATTGCGCCCACCCGACGACGTATTGCAATTAAAATTACGAATTAAAATTCTTAATTTATCGTTATTTATGGTTTAAGACGTTTTTAATTCGGCCGCAGGTGATTATCGGATATTAAAA
>FR898420.1 GCA_000437515.1 Acidiphilium sp. CAG:727
TCGGCGTTTTGGCGGGTTCAAACGCAATCACCTGTGGCTAGAATGGGAAATTTCCGATTTCTTAGACAGTCTGTCATTTTTCGACGCGTAGTATAGTTGGTATGATGCAGACGATTATGAAAAGGGATTTAAGAGAATAGACGCGATTTATAAAAATAGCGACGATTGGAATTGCTTTTTCTCGCCTGCTGCCGTGACTCACGGTTACGACGACGTGGATATGTTGCTGGTCAACCGCAAAACTAAAAAATTTATAAAAACTTGTAGCGAGTCGGACTGCGTCGACGGTAAAGGCGACATGAAAAAATTGAAATCCGACGAAATGAAAAAAGAAATCGCTAAACTCAAAGCCGCAGGTTATCGGAAGTCGAAATGGTAATTTAATACGAAACAAAACTTAATGTGGACGCTTTTTATAAAAAGCGTCCGCATTTTTCGTAAAACGCTATTCGTTTTAACGAGATATTTTGCGATTTTAATTTATTTGAAAAGATTATTGCAAATAACGTCGAAATATGGTATTATTAAAAGAGAAAAATCGCGCGGAACGGTCGTTTTTAGGTGATGCCGAGGCAATCGACGGCAAAAACACGAAAAATTTTTGAAAAAAAGTTTTTCTTGCAACAGAAATTGTCATATATTGTGTGTTAAAATAGACTAAACGAAGCGATTTACAGGAGACGGAAAAATGACAGACGTAAAAAAAGAGCAAGAACGAGCGGAATTACACAAAATGATTTGGAATGCGGCGACCGATCTCGTGCATGCGGGCGGCGTTGACGCGTGGGATTTTAAGCAATACGTTTTGGGTACGATGTTCTATCGGTATATTTCCGAAAATATTACCGAATACATAAACGACGGCGAACGTGAGGCGGGAAACGAATCGTTTGATTATGCGAAAATGCCCGATGAAGAGGCGGAAACGGCAAGAGATGGGCTTGTTAAGTCGAAAGGCTTCTTTATGCTTCCTTCCGAACTTTTTTGCAACGTTCGCGAGCGCGCCGCTACGGATGAAAACTTAAACGAAACTCTTGAAAAAGTATTCAAAAATATCGAAAGTTCGGCGCAGGGGAGCGAAAGCGAAGACGATTTCAAAGGGCTTTTCGCCGATTTCGACGTAAACTCGAACAAACTCGGCGCGACGGTTGCAAAACGCAACGAAAAACTCGTAAAACTTTTGAATACCGTTGCCGAAATGAAACTCGGCAAGTATCAGGATAACACGATAGACGCTTTCGGCGACGCATACGAGTATTTAATGAGTATGTATGCGAGTAACGCCGGTAAAAAAGGCGGCGAATTTTTCACTCCGCAAGAAGTATCCGAACTTTTAACAAAACTTGCCATCGTCGGAAAAACGGAAGTAAACAAGGTTTACGATCCCGCGTGCGGTTCGGGTTCTCTTCTTTTAAAAGCGGCGAAGATTCTCGGCAAAGACAATATCCGTCAAGGCTTTTTTGGTCAGGAAATCAATATTACGACATATAACCTCTGCCGAATCAATATGTTTTTGCACGACATCGAGCCGGACAAGTTCGATATAGCGCACGGCGATACGCTTATCGACCCCGCGCATTGGGATGACGAGCCGTTTGAAGTAATCGTGTCTAATCCGCCGTATTCTATCCCTTGGACGGGCGACGATAACCCGATTTTAATCAACGACGAACGTTATAGCCCTGCCGGTATTTTAGCCCCGAAATCAAAAGCCGATTTTGCTTTTATCATGCACTCGCTTTCGTGGCTGGCGAGCAACGGAACGGCGGCTATAGTATGCTTCCCCGGCATTATGTATCGCGGCGGCGCAGAGCAAAAAATAAGGAAATACCTTATAGATAACAACAAAATCGATTGTATTATCCAACTGCCGAGCAATTTGTTTTTCGGCGCATCTATCGCCACTTGTATTATGGTGTTAAAGCACTCGAAAGCGACGAACGACGTGATTTTTATCGACGCTTCAAACGAGTTTATCAAGGTTACGAACAACAATAAACTTACGGACGATAATATCGACAGAATTTTACAGGCGTATATCAAGCGCGAGAACGAAGAACATTTTGCTAAAATCGTTCCGAATGAGATTATCGGAAACGATGAGCATAATTATAATCTTTCGGTTTCGACTTACGTTGAACAAAAAGATACTCGCGAAAAAATCGATATAGTAAAACTTAATGCCGAATTGAAAGAAATCGTTGCTCGCGAGCAAGTTTTGCGCGACGAAATAGATAAAATTATAGCAGAAATAGAGGGGTAAATAATAAAAAAAAGAAACAACTACCGAGGATTTCTCGGTAGTGTAAACAAAGGGAAAATAGACAGGTAAAGCAGAATTGGAATACGATAAATTTAACAAAACGCAAAAAATCAATTCCGATTTCGATAAGTTGATTGCCATCACGAAAGAAAAGAAATAAATTTGATATTAGGGGATACAAATGAGATTGAGCGACGTATTGTCAAAACCGATCGATCTTGAATTTAAACAAGTGGAAGGGTTTTTAGATAATAGAAAATTAAAGGAAGGGAAAAGTAAAAAACTTTTGATAGGAAAAGTTGCATTAACGTATTTTTGCGCTAAATGCGATTCGGATCTTTCTTTTGTTTCTAAAGAAGATATATTCGGAATTGGCGTAAATAATAAGCAGATTAGCGTAGACTGTGTTTTAACTTGTCCGAGATGCGGTAATCAGTTGCCTGTGTGGTTTTTAGTAGAAAGTGCAAACGAAATACATAATATTTATCCGGAAGTGCGAGTGCTGAAACGAACTGAAAAATTTAATCCAACGGTGCAAAATGCGAAAAATATATACGGAAATTTCGCTGAATTGCTGGGTAAAGCAGAGTGTGCTTATCGCAATGAATTGGGCGCCGGGGCGATTATCTATTTGCGAAAAATATACGAAAAAATTACAAAGGAAACAGCAGAAGCGGCGGGAATAGCAACTTTGACGGCGAAAGGGAAAAACAAACATTTTAAAGAATTATTGGAGGAAGTGGATAAACAAAAACATATTATTCCAGAGGAATTTTCAAAAAACGGGTATCAATTATTTAGCGAATTAAGCGAAGTGGCGCACGGTGATAATATTAGTGAAAAAGATGCTTTATTGAAATACGAACCGTTTCGGAGATTAGTGATAGGAATAATAGAAAAGGTTAAAAACGATACGGAACTGGCTGAAATAAAGAATAAACTCGGTTGGTAAAAAACAATGGGGAGATTTAACGAATATTTTGCAAAAATCATATTGGAAAATTGTTTTCCGAATAAGTTTCAGAATATAGAAGTTTCTGACAAGCCCGATTTACGATATAACGTGAACAAAATAGGAATAGAAGTTGCATATTGCATGCCGAATGACGTTGCGGAAGCGTTTTATTGCATCGAACGGTATGAAAAAGCGGAAGATATTCCCGAAAAAACTTTGAAAAAGGCAAGAAAAGCAGGCATAACGGTTGACGAACAAGGTGTTTTGTGGAATCAAGATTCTTATGGCGATAATATTGCGATAGAAAAAACGCCGATACGTTATTTTTTAGATATGGTTCGCCAAAAGGTAGAGAGACTCAATAGCGAAAACGCAGACTACGCCGATATGAAAAGTTATGAATTATTTATAAACTCGCCGATTACGATGCCGAATTGGTTTAAGAGAGAAACTTTTCAAGTTTTGAAAAATATCAATAATCGCAAAAAACAATATGATACAATTTATTTGCTTTTAAGCGAGCCGAAGTTGCTTGTTTTTAACTTGAAAGAAAATAAATATGATGAATTGCTACTATTGACATGGAGAGACAAATTTGCCGAAAAAGCGCTAGAATTAAAGAGAATCGAAGGGAAAAGAAAATGAGCGTTAATTTGAGAAATTTATGTGCTGACGAATATCAAAAAATAATTTTTGAAGTAGATAAGGTAACTAACAATATTAAAAATTATATAAAAAACAATAATCAAAACACAAAAGAATTTTTTATACAAGTTTTAAGCGAAGTAGAAGAAGTATGCAACTGTTGGACTGGAAAGACTTATGTGGGACAAAGCAAAAGGCAAGATTTAAAAAATGCTTATCAAGATTTTTTTAGTAACCTAATGAAAATGTTGCTTCTTTGTAAAACAAATAACAATCAGTGTGAAAACGCAGCCGCAAAAGCCCTTTTGTACCAAGGAAAAGTTTATCGCTATCTGGGGTACGGATTTTCTTCAAGCCGAAAAAAGAAAGTAATAAAACCGAATTATGATAGTGTTTATGTATCGTGGAGCAAAGAACCGAAAAATGGATATATAGAAAGCAAGTTATATGGAGAAATGACGTGGATTGAAGCAGAAATTAAGTCTCCGTATTTTGGCATTGATTTAGAGAATATGGGAATATCAAGAGGAAAAGAAAAAGAAGTAGTTTTTCCCACGTTAAAAGATTGCGTAACAAATATAAAGTACATAAGGTAATTGCAATGAGTAAATTAGAAGAATTGATAAAAGAATTTTGCCCGAACGGGGTGGATTATAAGCCGCTCTGGAGTTTAACTGCTTGGGATAAGAGGTTTAATGGTATAGATCGTTCAATGCAAAAGAAAGTGGTCTCTTATAAATACTATTTATCTTCTGAATTTAATGAAGTTGAAAGGAAAGACGGAGATATTTTATATATACCAACGGGTATAACTAATGAAAAAAGATATACAACAGAAGAGCTTGCAGGAGAATATTTAGCAGAAGGCGAAATTGTTTGTATTCCATGGGGTGGAACTCCGAATGTAAAATATCACAAAGGAAAATTTGTTACAGGCGATAACAGAATCGCAACATCATTAGATACGAATATTTTGGATAATAAATATTTGTATTATTGGATGCAAAGTAAAATAGATTTAATTGCATCTTTTTATCGTGGGGCGGGTATTCAACACCCTTCTATGAAATCTGTATTAGAGTTGCAAATTCCGTTGCCGGCTCTGCCGGTACAGCGTGAAATTGTCCGCGTGCTGGACAGTTTCACGCTGTATAGCGCCGAGCTTACAGCCGAGCTTACAGC
>FR898421.1 GCA_000437515.1 Acidiphilium sp. CAG:727
CGAGCCGCCTCTCTCGCTTCAACCGGAGATCGTACTCCCGGAAGGGTTGTTCCCCGCGGAATTTATACATAAAATAAAAAAGCCGAAACGCAGGATTTTTCCTGTATTTCGGCTTTTAAGTTAAAGTCTTTGATTATCGATTATAAACATTCGTCGGCTTTGCCTGCGCAACCGAGTACGTCTTTGAGTTTGTGGCGAACGAGTTCTTTTACGTTTGCTCTCGCAACTTTAAGGTATTCTCTCGGATCGAACTTGTCGGGATGTTCAACGAAGAACTTTCTGATAGAGCCCGTCATCGCAAGGCGTATATCAGAGTCGATATTGATTTTGCATACGGCAAGTTTGGCGGCTTCGCGAAGTTGATCTTCGGGTACGCCTACCGCGTCGGGCATTTTGCCGCCGAATTCGTTGATCATCGCAACGTATTCCTGCGGAACGGATGACGCGCCGTGAAGAACTATCGGGAAGTTGGGTAAACGTTTCGAAACCTCTTCGAGTATATCGAAACGAAGCGGAGGCGGGCAAAGTATGCCTTTTTCGTTTCTCGTGCATTGATCGGGTTTGAACTTGTACGCGCCGTGCGACGTTCCGATTGCGATAGCAAGACTGTCAACGCCGGTGTGGTTTACGAAATCCTGAACTTCTTCGGGACGAGTATAAGAACCTTCCGCATGGCTTACTTCGTCTTCGATGCCCGCCAAAGTGCCGAGTTCGCCTTCGACCGTAACGTTGTACTTATGGGCGTATTCTACGACTTTTCTCGTAACCTCGATATTCTTTTCGTAAGGAAGCGCAGAACCGTCTATCATAACCGATGTGAAGCCCCCGTCTATGCAGGCTTTGCAGGTGTCGAAGTCGGGACCGTGGTCGAGGTGAAGAACGATAGGAACGTTCGGACATTCTTTAACCGCAGCCTCTACGAGTTTTACGAGGTAGGTGTGGTTGGCGTAGGCTCTCGCCCCCTTACTTACCTGAAGAATAACGGGCGCGTTTTCTTCTTTGCACGCTTCGGTAATCCCTTGAACGATTTCCATATTATTGACGTTGAACGCGCCTATGGCGTAACCGCCCTTATAAGCCGCTTTGAACATCTTTTCAGAATTGACTAAAGGCATATTTGACCTCCAAAAATTTTATCGTAAACATTATACATCATTTTATATAAAACCGCAAATAAATTCGCTTGACATTTTATTTATTTTTAGTTATAATAAGCGCGCTGAATCGATGATTCGTCCGGAGAGAAAGCGTAAAATAACAAGATACCCTTTTGCTGGAATACTATTTTTGCAAACGGCATATCGTCGATAAAAATTTTGCGCATACTCTTTTCGGGTATGCGTTTGTTTTTTGTTTAATTTCATACGGGAGTGCATTTATCATGAGAATAGCGGTAATAGGTATAGTGGTCGAAAAAGACCGAAGCGCGGCTGAACGGGTAAATAAAATTTTATCCGAGTACGGCGATTATATCGTCGGAAGAATGGGCGTACCCGATAAAGAAAATCACGTTTTCGTCATAAGCGTAATCGTGAAAGCAACTAACGAAATCGTATCGGCTATAACGGGCAAACTGGGGCGAATCGAAAACGTTACGGTTAAATCCGCAGTTACCACCGTCGAAGTGTAATTGCAGGGTGTCATTCTGAACGTAGTGAAGCCCCCTAGGCAGGTCGCCCCCTCTTCGTCGCGCCACGCGCGCCACCTCTCCCGTTTCAACGGGAGAGCATACTCCCGGAAGGGCAGTTTACCGCGGAGTGTATCTTACAAATAAAAAAAAGAAAAAATTTAAGGAGTATATTTATGAAAAAATTCGTAGCGTTACTTATAAGTATCGTAACGGTCTTCACGCTTGCGGCGTGTGGCAAAAAGAACAATTCCGAAATCGATTGGACTAAGACGTCTTTGAAATCGTCCTACACGATCGGCGCAGTCGAGGGCGCTCCGACTTTATCGCTCGTGAACGTGGCGGACGGCGGGTTTACTTATACCGATAACGACAAGAGCGTTACTACCGACGTCACCGTAGCCGCCGACGCTACGGCCGTCGTTGCAAATCTTATAAACGGAACTTACGATATGGCGATTTTGCCGATAAACAACGCCGCCGAGATTTACGACAATAGCGGTAAACACGAATTTCGTCTTGCCACCGTCAACGTTTTCGGAGTGCTTTATATGATTGGCAAAGAAGATATAGACGAAAATATGAATAACCTTAAAGGCGAAGTGGTTTATTGCGTCGGTTTCGGGGGAACGCCCGGACTTGTTCTTAAACACCTTCTCGAAAAGAACGATATTTCATACGAAGTCGGTAACAATGCGACGGATAAAGACAAAGTTTATATACATCCGGTTGCCGGCGGTCCGGAGGTTATTCAGGGTCTTAACGGCGGAGCAACGAAATTTGCGGTTCTCGGCGAACCTGCGGTTACGCAGGTAAGCGGAAAAACCGGGGCTTCCGTCGTTCTCGATTTCAAAAAAGAATGGCAAAAATTCCATGGGGCGAACTCGACGTTTACTCAGGCGGGATTGGTCGTAAACGTAAATAAAGTAAATAAAAAATACGTTGAGGCTCTTGTCGGACACCTTAAAAACAATAAAGCGTATTTATACGCAAACACCGATAAAATCCCCGCGAAGTTGAAGTCGATGGGCAGTACCGGTCCGATTTCAAAACTTACCTATAACGAAACTATTCTTGACAGGTGTAGTTCGGATTGTAAGACGGCGACTTCAATGAGAGCAAATATCGAGGCGTTTTTGGCAGCCAATAACGTCGGACTTCCGGGCGGATCTTTCTATTGTCTGTAATGAAATCGTTACTGAAAATAATTTATCCGCTTCTTTCGGTCGCGTTGTTTGCGTTCGGTTATTACCTGCTGTCGCTCAGATTGGACAGTAAAATAGCCGCTCCGCAAATAGATCTGATCGTGAAAGAAACGGGTAAAATAATAGCCGAAAAAACGTTCGCCAAAACCGTATTTTCCACTCTGTGGCGGGCGGTATACGGCTTTATGATTTCTCTCTTTATAGCGACGGTATTCGCCGTTATTGCCGGCGCCGGCGAAATAATAGAAAAATTGCTGTATCCGCTTACGCTTATTTCGAGAGCGATACCGACCATGTCGATTATTTTACTTTGCCTTATATGGCTTAAAGCGGATAAAACGCCGGTTGCCGTGTCCGTAGTAATAGTTTTCCCAATGCTTTATTCGTTGCTTTTAAGCGCGATAAAATCGGTAAACGACGATATGAAAGACGTGATACGGGTATATCGCGTTCCCAAGTTTAAGGCTTTGGTAAAATATTATATTCCGAGCGTATTTATACTTGCTTTTCCGCAACTCGTAACTACGCTTTCATTCAATATCAAACTCACGATTTCGGGCGAAGCGCTCGCTTATACGTCGGGCAGTATCGGCGTTCAGATGAAACTCGCCAACGGCAATTTCAATACCGCCAACTTACTTGCCTGGACTATTGTGTCGGTGCTTCTCGGATTTGCGGTCGAATTGATCCTGAAAGCCTTATATAAAATCGGGGAGAGGGTGCGCTATGGATATCGTAATAGAAAATTTAACTAAAAAATACGGAGATAAGACGATTTTCGATAATTTCGGCGTAACGTTTCCCGAGAATAAAATATCCGTTGTTATGGGCAGGTCTGGCGCGGGTAAGACCACGCTTCTTAATTGTATCGCGGGGCTTACGACCTTTCAGGGCGAAATTAAAAACGCGGATAAAACGGCGTACGTCTTTCAGGAAGACAGGCTCGTTCCGTTTATGAGCGTTTACGAAAATCTCGATTTCACGCTCGATAAATCCGTCCCCGGTGAAGTAAGAAAACGATTGATATTCGACACGGTAAAATCCGTCGGGCTCGGAGATAAAATCGGGTCTTTACCGAAAGAACTTTCGGGCGGACAAAAAAAGAGAGTGTCGCTCGCGCGGGCGTTTCTGTCCGACGCGCCGATACTTTTAACCGACGAACCGCTCAACTCGCTCGATTACGGGCTCAGGTTAAAGACGATTGATTTGCTGCTCGATATGCTCGATAAAAGCCCTAAAACCGTAATTTACGTTACGCACGATATAGATGAAGCGTTATCGCTTGCCGATAAGATTTTCTTTGTCGGCGAAAGCGGAGCGATTTTCGATTACGAATTTACTTCGCCTGCAAAAAACAGGGATATTTTGTCGGAAAATTGTTCGCTCGTAAAGAGAAAACTTATAGATTTGTTCGTATAAAAAAGAAATAGCCGTCGATAATCGATTCGAAATAACCCCTTTTACTTCAGATTACATAAAATGATAGTAGGGGCTGCGGAGGATCGATATGATAAGAAGAGGCGAGTTATACTACGCCGATCTTTCGCCCGTCGTCGGTAGCGAGCAGGGCGGCGTAAGACCGATTCTCGTCGTGCAGAACGACGTGGGAAACAAATATAGCCCCACCGTCATAGCGGCGGCGGTAACGAGTAAACTCAACAAAGCAAGACTTCCTACGCATATAGAACTGTGCGCGGAGGACTACGGTCTTACGAAAGATTCGGTTATATTGCTTGAACAAATAAGAACGCTCGACAAGCGCAGGCTTAAAGAGCGGATAGGAGCGCTCGACCCCGCTTTAATGCGTCGGGTCGACGTTGCGTTGAAAATCAGTCTCGGATTTGCTGAAACGGTATAATTCAGGCGGCGGAGTTAATTTTAACCCCGCCGCTTTTCTCATTAACAAGTTGATTTTTTATCATTCAACGCGTTTGCGGCAAGATTTTCAGGTCTTGTCGCAAAATTTTTCGCAAAATACTTGACTGTATATATCAAAAATGATAAAATTTTATCAAAACTAATAATCAGGTGCGATTGTGAACGAATTATCTGCGAATATCAGAAAAATAAAAGAAAAAAGCGGCGTGACGGTTAAAGAACTCTCCGGGAAAAGCGGAATATCCGTCCCCACTCTCAACCGTATTTTGTCGGGTAAAACCAACGGCGTAGATACCAAAAAATTACTTGCCTTATCGAAGGCTCTCGGCGTTAAAATAACCGATTTAGTGCCGGATAACCAACCGAAGACGGAAAATCCCGTAAATAAAAACTACGGCTATCTGCGGGTTGGCGCGGTTACACCGCGGGTTACTTTGTCCGACGTGGACAAAAACGCCGATGCGGTTATTTCGGCTGTTAAAAAAGCCAAAGAAAAGGGCGTAAACGTTCTCGTTTTCCCCGAATTGTTCCTTACGGGGTATACGATTTCCGATTTGTTCTACCAGCCGATTTTGCTTGACCGGGTAGAAAACGCGGTAGAAGAGTTGAGATATTTTTCCGAAACCTCGGAAACGTTATTCGTCGTCGGCGCTCCGATAAGAAAAGACGGAAAAATTTATAATTGCGCGGTCGTGTTTTTCGGCGGCGAAATTTTGGGCGTCGTTCCAAAGTCGTTTATCCCCAATTATAACGAATTTTACGAACGCAGACAGTTTTCGCCCGCTCCGGACGAAAATTCCGCCGTTATTTTATCGGGCAAAGAAATACCTTTCGGCAAAAATCTGATTTTTGAAAACGAAAACTTCAAAGACGAAAAAATCGCCGCGGAAATCTGCGAAGATTTATGGGCGGTCAATTCTCCGTCGAACGCACACGCGGTAAACGGAGCGACTTTGATATTGAATTTGTCGGCAAGCGACGAACTTATAGGCAAAGCCGAATACCGTCGTTCGCTCGTTTCCATGCAGAGCGCGAAAACGGTTTCGGCGTACGTTTATTGCGACGCGGGCGACGGAGAGTCGTCTACGGATATGGTTTTCGCAGGGCATAACGTAATAGCCGAAAACGGTAAAATTCTTAAAGAGAGCAGATTGTTTCAAAACGAACTAATATACGCCGACGTCGATATAGGGTATATATCTTACGAACGGCAAAGACTTTTCAACTATATAACTCCCGAAATCGGAAAGTATCAGACCGTAAAATTCAAGGGCGGTTTCGTCGGCGAAGATTTCAATCGCAAGTACGGCAGAACGCCTTTCGTCCCGCAGGAAAAAACCGAACTTAAAAACCGTATCGATCTTATACTCGGTATTCAGTCGCAGGGGCTTAAAACGAGGGTTGAAAAAATCAACTGCAAAACGCTCGTCGTGGGGCTTTCGGGGGGACTTGACAGTACGCTTGCAATCCTCGTCGCGGTCAGGGCGACGGACGCGTTGAAACGTTCGAGAAAAGATATAATAGCCGTTACCATGCCTTGCTTCGGAACGACGAGCAGAACTAAGAACAATTCCGTTTTGCTTGCCGAATCGCTTGGCGTCACTCTTAAAGAAATAAATATAACGGACAGCGTCAGAAGCCATTTCAAAGATATCGGGCAGGACGAAAGCGTAACCGACGTAACCTACGAAAACTCGCAGGCAAGAGAGCGTACGCAGGTTTTAATGGACGTTGCGAACAAAACGGGCGGAATAGTTATAGGTACGGGTGATCTGAGCGAACTTGCGCTCGGATGGGCGACTTATAACGGAGATCACATGTCCATGTACGGCGTAAACGCATCCGTGCCGAAAACGCTAGTAAGGTTTATCGTTGGGAGCGTAGCCGACGAGGTCGGCGGTGAAACGGGCAGAGTATTGAAAGATATTCTGGCAACGCCCGTAAGCCCCGAACTTATTCCCGCCGTCGACGGCGAAATAAGCCAGAAAACCGAAGACATCGTCGGCCCCTACGAACTCCACGATTTTTATCTTTACTACTTTTTAAGGGCGGGTTTTGCCCCGTCGAAGATTTTCGAAGCGGCGAAGCGTACTTTTAACGGCGCGTACGACGAAAAGACGATATATAAATGGCTTGAAATTTTTATAAAGAGATTTTTCGCTCAACAATTCAAACGTTCGTGTCTGCCCGACGGCGTAAAAGTAGGAAGCGTGTCGCTTTCGCCGCGCGGAGACTGGCGTATGCCGAGCGATGCAAGCGTCGCCTTGTGGCTTAAAGACCTTTCGTCTGTCAGACCGAAAGATTGAAAATACGATAGAATCGTTATCTGATTATGCAAATCGCGGTAAAATACGTTTGCATAATTTTTTATATAATGATATAATCGTATCGATAAAGATATAACGGTTGAAAATATAAGGTGTGCAATCATGACGTGCGATAAAAAAATGCCGAAATCGGTCAAAGCAAGACTCCCTATCTATCTTCATTATCTCAAATCTCTCGAAGCCGACGGAGTGCCGACGATTTCTTCGGCGGCGATAGCGGCGGCGCAGGGGTTGGGCGAGGTGCAAGTCAGAAAAGACCTTGCAATGGTCAGCGGCTCGGGCAAGCCGAAAATCGGCTATTTTGTCGGCGAACTTGCTTCGCATATTGAAAACGCGCTTGGCAGTAACTGCGTTACCGGCGTTATCATCGTCGGGGCGGGCAAACTCGGAAAGGCGTTGCTTTGTTACGACGGATTCGAAGAATTCGGGCTCGACGTTATGGCTGCGTTCGATTCCGACGACGGTAAAACGGGAGTAACGCACGGTAAACCCGTATATCCCTTATCCGAGATCAAAGATTTTTGTAAAACTCACGCCGTTAAAATCGGCGTTATCGCCGTTCCGGAAAGGGCTGCCGAAGAAACGCTTGCGCTTTTAATCGATTGCGGTGTGAAAGCGATATGGAATTTTGCACCCGTAAGACTTAAAGCGGAAAACGGGGTTAAAATCAAAAACGAAAATATGGCGGCGGCGCTTGCCGTGCTTTCCGCCGACGTAAATTTGTAATCATGCCGAAGGATAATTGCGTAACCGTATATTTTTTCGGACGAAAATATGACGTTCCGTCCGATCTTACCGTAATGCAGGCTATGGAATACGTCGGATATAAACTCGTCAAGGGTTGCGGTTGTCGCAGCGGATTTTGCGGCGCGTGCGCTACGACTTATAAAATCGACGGCAAAAGCGGCGTAAAAACGTGTCTTGCATGTCAAAAGCAAGTAGAAAACGGTATGATCGTTTCCGGATTTTCGCCTGTTAGACTCAACGAAAGAAAGTACGATATAAATAAACTGAATATAGACGAGCAGACGATAGGAAAAATTTATCCCGAAATCGCCGATTGCGTCGGTTGCGGCGTTTGCTCGAAAAGTTGCCCCAACGGAATAAACGTTATGAAATGCGTCGGGTACGCAGTTGCCGGCGACTACGAAAAAATCGCAGACGAGAGTTTTTCGTGCGTTTCGTGCGGGTTATGCTTTTCGCTCTGCCCCGTAAAAATTCCTCAGCCGCAAATTTTCGAACTTGCAAGAAGAATTTACGGCAGATACCGTTCGCCCGAAAGTAAAAATACGGAAAAGCGCGTGGCGGAAATCCGCGACGGCAATTTCGACGAAGAATTGGAAGAACTTACCCGAAAATCGACGGCTGAAATGAAAATTCTGTATGAAAACAGAATTTTCGAAAAGTAGGAGGCGATCGAAATGTATTCGTATATCGAAGAACGAATCGCTTCTTTACGAAAAGTAGAGCAGACGAGAGAAGAAAGGCTTATTAAACCCGTTGCAAAAATGACCGAAGCCGAAAGGCGAGCCGTTTTGGACGACTACCCGGATTACGCGAAAAACGCTTGCAAAATCCTGAAAGCGGGAGTAAATAGCGGCGATAAAGTCGTTAAAGAATTCGCCGATTTATTACACGGCAAGCCTTTGATTTCGGGGAAAACTTTCGACCTGTCAAAACCCGATTTCGACGTGGACGTACTCGTGATCGGCGGCGGTGGGGCAGGGGCCGCC
>FR898422.1 GCA_000437515.1 Acidiphilium sp. CAG:727
ATGGTTCGTATTATTCTTGTCCGGCATAATTAAACCAACTCATAACGCCTTACTTTCTTTTTCTTCGCACGATAAAAAACTCTCGATTTTCGTTTTGAAAAGGTCGAAAGCCACGTCGTTGAAACCGCCGTTTATTATTACGTCGGCGTATTGTTTGGTAGGCTCGATATATCTGTAATGCATGGGCTTTACGGTGGTGAGATATTGCTCGATAATGCTCTCTATGCTTCTGCCCCTTTCGCCGACGTCGCGCCGAACCCTGCGGAGTATTCTCTCGTCCGCGTCGGTTTCGACGAACACTTTTACGTCCATAATATCGCGAAGGTTATCGTCGTACAGCGCAAGTATTCCGTCTATTACTATTACGGGCTTGGGTTCGATTTTAATGGTTTTACCGCTGCGCGTATGAACGGTAAAATCGTACACGGGGCAATCTATCGCCTTGCCGCTTCTTAATACGTTCATCTGTTTCAGCATAAGATCGAATTCGAACGCTTCGGGTATATCGTAATTGAGTTTTGCGCGTTTTTCGAGCGGAATATCGTCGTGCGCGAGATAGTAGTTATCGCAGGAAATCAGAACCGCTTTATCGCCGAAATAATCGCAGATACGCTTTGCAAAAGTTGATTTGCCCGACCCGCTGCCGCCGGCAACGCCTATAACGAGTGAATTGTTTATCATATTCCCACCTGTTGATTTTCTGTCGTCAATTATATCACTCGTTCCCGCTCCCGTCAACCGATATGCGAAAATAGTTTATATATATCAAAACCCGCCCGCGATTTCCCGCAGGCGGTCTTACCGTTAATTATCGTCAAACGCCGTTCTTCGCATTATCGTTTTGCCGTCTAACGTGTCTATTTTATTTTTTATCACGTCGTTTGCTTCGTATATCACGCATTGAGAATAATTCAGCACGTTACTAAACCTTACCATCATTTCGTCGTACCCCTTCGACATTTCGTCAAAAATTTCGATAAAAAATTTGTGATTTATATCGTTTCTGACCCGAATAACTTCTTTGAGATTATTGTATTCCTTCGGAGTAAGATTACCCGATTTTTTCAGCGCGTTGTTCAACTTATTTAGCGAAGAATTATTTATGTCTTTAACTTTAAGTTTCAACTTTGTCGCAAGCGTTTTATAATCTCTCTCCAACTCCTGCGAAGATTGTATAATTTTCCCGACGGCTTTATATACGTCGTCCGGGAAATTTTTTATCTCGAAAAAAGTTATTAACGGAACCGCCATCTTTCACCTGTATAATTGATTGTTGATTTTCAGCGATATTCTGTTTGAAAGCGAAATTCTTGCCTGTAAAAGAGTGCCGTCGTCAAGCGTACACGACAATTCTATCGGAGTAAAACTCATAGACGTATTATGTTCGTCCATATACCTTCCGTCTACCTCAATATAGTGATGAAACCACCCTGCGTAGACGAGAATCTTTTTGCCGTTATAATCGTATACCCTGCAGGACAGCAACCATGAACAAATCCAAAAAGTGAGTATAATCACATCGAGCCCTAAAAAGACATAAACGAACCACTTACTGCCTTCCGCATCGAAAGATATTATTCGATAACTATCAACCTTACCATCGATATAATAGAAAGTAGCCGTAACACTTTTACCTTTTCCGTATTCCCGATCGGTTTTCTCATCCAACTTACGCCCGCTTTGATCATAAAAAGCGACTGTAAGACCACATGTGTCTACATTTTTATTAAAAATAACGGTTACTTCGCATTTTGAACTTCTCAAATATGTATCATAATTGATTACCCTGCAACTATCGCTTACAATTTCAAAACCAGTCGTAGCGTTTACATTCATAATGATCGGAACTATTATTCCTATAAATAACGCTACCGTAAATAACGCTACCGTACAAACTACTCTGTGAACTAATATTCTTGTTTTTCCGTACATTATTATCCCCATTAAAAAGTCGTTTCTCAAACCTTTACTTTTACCATAATCGAAATGTATCACATTTTCGCAGAAAAATCAAGCGTTTAACAAAATTTATTCTCAAATGTAAAAATCGGGCGGAACGATTTTCGTTCCGCCCGACGGGAATATTATTTTGTTTTTTTTTTAATCGGCGGTATTATTATGTTTATTTTATAATCGACGTTACGTCGGATAGTTTCAGGCATTTATCGGTAACGTGAAAATAATTTACCCCTACGGCTTTCGCAGGCGCAATATCGTCAGTTTCGCTGTTGCCGAAATATAAAACTTCGTCCTTTTCAAACCCGTTTACTTTGAGCGTTTCTTCGATATACTTCGGGTTTGGTTTAGCGTAATGCGAATTTTCGTAACCCGTTACGTAATCGAAATCTTTTTCGCCCAGACCGACGAAGCCCGCCCTTGTCAATAAGCCGCAAATCGGAAAAACGGGGTTAGAAGCCAGAATAACTTTAAGACCTTTCGATTTGACGTAATCTATAATCTTTCTCGCCTCGGGATTTTCACCGCACACAACTTTTGCTTTTTTGAAATCGGTAACGTAAAACTCGTCGAAAACGGCTTTATCTTTTATTTTCTCTGCGCCGTATCTGTCCGTAAACACGCGCCAGAATACCGTTTCGTTCGTTTCTTTTCCGTCGTTTCGGAGCATTGCGCCCGTGCCTCTCCATACGGTTTTGATAAGGTCGTCTTTATCGTAACCGAGCGAAATAAACCGCTTTAACAAAAGTCCGAAGTAATATTCGGTAAACTCCTTTTCGTCCATCGGAAGCAAAGTTCCGTCCAGATCGAATAAAACCGCTTTCAACATAATATATCCTCAATTAAATTTTTTCTATCGTTATTCCGTCGTCGATCGACGCTTCGTAAAATGTAGCCGGATAGCCGATAGTCTTTTCGTATTTTTCGCCGACGAATTTCTCAAAGTCCTTCACCGCGTTTTTATCGACGATCGATACGGTACAGCCGCCGAAGCCCGCGCCCGTCATACGACTGCCGAGGCAGCCTGAAAAACTCTGCGCCGTTTCTGCCAGACAATCGAGTTCTTTACCCGTGACTTCGTATTTGTTTTTAAGCGAAGCGTGAGATTCGTTAAGTAATTTTCCGAGAGTTTCCGTATCGCCCTTTTTCATCGCGTCGACCGCTTCGTTTACCCTCGCGCACTCGTATATAACGTGTTCCGCTCTATCGGCGACTTTTTTACCGAGCAGGTATTTATATTTTTCGAACTGTTCGGGAGAAACTTCCGCAAGGCAGTCTACGTTTAATACGGTTTTTAATCCCGCAAGAGCCTCTTCCGTTTCGGCGCGGCGTTCGTTATATTTACTTTCGACGAGATTATGCGGTTTATTGCAATTCGCTATCACCAGCGTATATCCGCCCAAGTCGAAAGGCACGTATTCGTGTTCGATTTTTTTGCAGTCCAGAAGCAGCGCGTGGTCTTTAAGACCGTTTGCCGAAGCGTACTGATCCATAATTCCGCAATTGACTTTCGCGTATTCCCGTTCGGCCTTCTGCGCGAGCAAAGCAATTTCTTTTTTATCGATTTTTTCGCCGGCTATCGAAGCAAAAGCGGCAAGCGTAGACACTTCTATCGCCGCGCTGGACGAAAGCCCGCTGCCGAAAGGCACTTTGCAGTCCTGCAACATATCGCAGCCGAGTAACTTATGCCCCGCGTTTTTCCATATAAGAGCGCAACCCGCGATATAGTTCGCGTATTTTACGCCGGAGTATTTTTCGAGTTCGTTTATATCGAGCGAAATAGTAAAATCGGTAGTAGTCCAACTCAGATTTATTCTATCGCCGCCGTTCGCTTTAACCCAAACGGTGTTTTTCATCGACAACGCCGCAGGAAAAACTTTCCCGCCGCAATAATCGACGTGTTCGCCTATGATATTTACTCTGCCCGCGGCAGTAACTTTATAATCGTATTTCATATAAGACCGTGGTTACAACCTGATTTTTGTAAACGCCTTAAAGTAACGCTTACCCAAAACGTATATCGACTTACGACAAAAATGTATATTGTCGCCGTTGCCGCTATCCTGATTATTAGAAAGCAAATCGTCGGTCGTAACGAACGCGCCTCCGACGTTTTTCAATACTTTTTTCGTGGCTTTCGTTATAACTTTACAATGTTCGGCAAACTCTCCGCTTGCCCATTCCTTGCAAAATCCGCCCGCTATAACCGGTATTTTACCGTATTCGGACAAAAACTTATTCACGAGATTGCCGAATTTTTCGTAATAGTAGGCCTCTTTCGTCTTCAACGAAAGGTCCCGATTTTCGTAAGCGTCGTGTTCGCCCTGATGCCACAAAAAAGCGACGACCTTATTTTCGGCGTTAAGCGATAAGGCGTAGTCGACCATTCTGAACGCCCTCTCCTGCAAAACCGCGGTTTCGCCCCATTGATGTTTCGCAAAACCCGTTCCGCCTACGGCGGCGTTGACGATTAAAAGTTTCCTGTCGTCTTTCAGAAGTCCGTTTGCGACGTATTCCCTTGCAAACGATAAACCGAAATCCGCAACCTTTTTACCGCCCGTTACTTTTTCGCGCGCAACCGTTATATCGGGGTCGAAATCCCCGCCGACGCGTAACAACCCTTTGTCGTCGAAGCCGATAAGCCCCGCGTTTTTGTCCCGCAATGCGAAAACCCGCGGATCCTCCCTGTACGGACGCCTTACGTCGCCGAGCCCGTTTCCTTCGGCATTTGACTGCCCTGCCAAAACTACAATATCGTATTTATCCATAGCGCGTATATTTTAACATTATTTCCACTAAAAATCAAGCCGTTTAACGTACGCTTGAAAAATTCGCGGTTGCCGTTGAAATATCGTCGTAATCATAACGTAACTAAAAACCTTTCGCAAGGTGAAAAACGAGCCGACAGCGGCGGAAATCCGCAAAGACGGAACGGGAGATTTCGCGCATTATTTCGCAGAAAAGCCGGGTGTTTTGCACCCGGCTTCGCCTTCCGTTCTTTAATTTATTATTCGCCGAACAGTTTTCTCAATCTGTCTGCCGAAGCGTAAAGTTCTTTTACGCCGTCGAGTATACGGTCGGGGTTGTCCTTATAGCCGTAAGTTTCAAGATGTCTGTCTGCTTCGAGCGTAAGATATCCGCCGTAATTTATGATTTTCAACGCCCGTACCACCGCTCCGAAATCGATATTCATCGAAAACGGAATAAGGTGACTGTCGTTGTGCAGGTCGTTATCGTGAATATGCAGGCACTTAACCTTATCGCCGAGCGCGAGAATCATTTTTTCCGCGCTCGTGTTAAGTCCGTCCATTTCGGCGTGTCCTATATCCACGCACGCTACGAGGTAGTCGTCGTTTACCGCGTCGAGATGTTCTTTGAAATTCACCTCGTCGGAACACGCCGCGGGAACGTTTTTATCGCCTGAGCGATTCCACATATTTTCGGCGGCGATTTTTACGCCGCATTCTTTTGCAAACGGCAACAATCCGAGATACGTTTCGGCGTTTTTATCGGCAGTAGCGTAGTTGTCGGGGTGAATAACGCAATATTCTCCGCCCGCGACGGCGGTAAGTTCTATCGCCCGCTTATATAAATCTCTTATCTGTTTGCACCTCGTCGGGAACGGCGCGTGCGACTGATTGCATCTTATGCCGTTATCCTCGCCGATTTTTCTTAAAGTCTTTACGAAAGCAACGGCGTTATCGCCCGCGAACGGATGAAAATAGTCCGCCCTTATAGTGTTGGTCGCGTAGTCGTAATCGACCATACGAAACATAGACAAATCCCACGCGTCGAAGCCCGCTTTTCCGACGAGTTCGACCGCCCTTTCTTCGCCTACGATTTTACTTATTGACCCTATTTCGGTAGAAATTTTATGCATATTACTCTCCTTAGCCACATGTAATTGCGTTTGAACTCGGTCTTGCGCCG
>FR898423.1 GCA_000437515.1 Acidiphilium sp. CAG:727
CGGCGGCTTTTTCGAGCGACGTGGAATGGATTACTTCGAAGCCGCAAACGCCCGAAGAATTTATAAACTCGTGGAAAGATATGAAAGCCGAGGGGCTTACCTCTTTGGGCGCGGCGTTAAAATCGCTTAACGAAAAGATGTCGAGAAAAGAATTTTTAGGCGATAACCCTATGGGCTATCTTGCTCCCGGCGTTATCATTTTAAGCGACGGCGAGCCTACCGACGATTGGGAAACGCCCTTAAAAGAACTCCGCAAAAACAACTGGTTCAAAAACGCTATTAAAGTTGCGTTTGCCGTCGGGGACGACGCTAATAAAGACGTTCTCGCCGAAATTTGCGGGACGAAAGAAGCGGTCGTTTCAATCGACGATCCCGAAAAAATTCGTCAATATATCAAGTTCGTTACGGCTACCGTTTCAAAGACCGGCACAACGAGTTCTACGGGCAAAGATCCTCAGGACGCAATTAACGAAGCGATTGCAAATATAGACGATAATCAGCCTATAGTCGTAGATATTCCCGATATTGACGACGATCAATGGTAAGATGTTTGACTTTTTGAATTTCAGCGGAGGTGAGAATATGAAGAATAGAAATGTTGATAATATTTCGATTCGGGGGTATTCTCACCTTTTATCAAATAAGGAATGTCAGGACTCGTCTATATCGTGGCGCGGTAAAAAATATTCCGCCGTAATTATAAGCGACGGACACGGCGGAGAAAAGTATTTCAGAAGCGCGAAAGGCTCTGAAATAGCGTGCGGAATCGGTAAAGACGTTATCTCTACGTTTATGGAAAAGATACGTTCGGAAAGCGGGCTTTATAACGATTTTGTAGGCAATGCAACTAAACGCGAAAAAATGCTTTTACAACTCGAACGCTCGATAATTCAGCGCTGGAACGACGAAATCGAAGCAGATTTATCCGCCGCTTCGTTTGAGGGAGATGAAAGGTTTTCCGCTTTAAGTGATACCGATAAAGAGTCCGTAACAAAAACGCCCGCCAAAGCATACGGCGCGACTTTTATTGCCGCCGTTGTTGCCGAAAAGTATTTTTTTATATTGAAACTCGGCGACGGCAACGTCTGTGTACTAAAAGAAAATGCTCCGCAAATGTTTTTCGGGCTATCCGACGAACTTAAGGACGATCAGTTGCAGTTTAACCTTACCACCTCTCTGTGCAGTAGCGACGCGGATAAGGAATTTAAGCATTGTTTTGTCAACACCGATAAAGATTATCCTATTGACGGATTGATTTTGACTACGGACGGAATTATAAACTCTTATACGAGCGAGCAAGCCTATCTTGATTTTATGGGCAATATTTTCAGCGGATATAAAGAAGAAACTTTCGAATCCGCGCACGCCGAACTTAAAGAGTTTCTGCCCCGCCTATCCGAAAAAGGCAGCGGCGACGATTTAACGGTAGGGGTAATTTTTAAGTAAAATATTTTAACAATTAAAAATATGAAATTAGGAGATTAACATGAAACCTTTAGATTATGATGTGAGAGATGAATTTGAACACGAATTGGACGAGATTGAATATTGCCTTGATGGATTAAGGAATAGGCGTGTATATGAATTATCCAAGGCTAAATGCGACGGAACGCTTGCAAATTGCGCTGATAAGATAAAGAAAAATATTGATGCAATACTGAATGGAATACAAACAGGAAAAGGAGGGGCTAAAACTTTAATTGGCAATTGGGTCACTAAAATAGAAGGAGAAAAGAATGATGAGAAACAATCAAAATGAAGAACATATTCCTGAATCAATACGTTCCGGTCACAAAGACAACTTTGGGTATACGCTATACTCTATCGATAAATATTCTAATGAATACAGATGTGAGTATAAAGTTGTAAGTTCAAGTGATGGTAAGGAGTTTTTGGGTTTTACCGAAGAAGATGCTTTATCTCAATTTTATAATTATGTAGAGGGTCAAATGGCTTTAATAACGTCAAGGTTTTCGCCTTTGAATAAGAATGAAATTGAAATACTAAAAAACAAAATACAGAAAAATATAAGATTTTTATATAAAACCTTAATAAAACAACATTATATAAAAGATGGAGATTGTGGTTTAACAACTAAGGAAATTTTTAATGAGCATAACCTTATTGCTCAATCATTGCTTGAATTCAATAACAATACTGAAGTTATATATGAAAAAATTGATCGCTATATAGGCGGTTACTATTATATCTTATTAGACAAAAAATATGAAACAAGCAACGGTGAACAACATCGAATTGAAAGAGAGTTAAATGATAGGAAATGAGTGAAATCAATTTAAAAAATATTATAGAACAATTCCCAGACTGTGTAACTAACGGGGCGAAATTAAAGGCAATTTTACTTGATACATATCCTGAAATATCGAAAGCCATAGTAAACACTTTAGTTATTATGGCTAATTCCGGTATTGCAAAAGAAATTCAGGATAACGAAAGTATTACCGAACTCGATCAATCCCGTTGGCAACAAAAGTTAGAAAATGAAGGGTTTTCGGAAAAAGTAATCAAAGATTGTTTTAATTTGCTTTTTAACAATGAAAAATCTGAATTTGTGATCGAAAATAATATTTTAATTAAATATAAAGGCGACTCATCTATTGCTATAATTCCTGACTCCATAGTATCAATCGGTAATGGAGCGTTTAATGGGTGTGAATGGCTTACGGGTATAAATCTTCCCAAAAGTATAAAATCCATCGAAGATTCAGCATTCGACGATTGTGATGAACTTAAAGATATTTATATTAGCGACCTCTCGGCATGGTGTAAAATATCTGGTCTTGATAATTTGATGGGTTATGGTTCAACCGAAAAAAAATTATATTTGAATAATACACTTGTCAAAAATCTTATAATACCAAACGACGTAACAATCATTGCTAAATTAAGTTTCGCAAGTTGCATTGAAATCGCCAATGTAACTATCTCTAATAGTGTTACATCTATTGGAGATTTTGCATTTTGTGATTGCTCTGGACTTACCAGTATAACCATTCCAAATACTGTAATATCAATCGGAGAATCCGCATTCAGTGAATGCGGCAAACTTAAAAATATACAAATTCCTAACAGTATAATCTCTATTAATAAGTCTGCGTTCTATAAATGTACTGATCTGACAAATGTAATAATTCCGAATAGTGTAATATCTATCGGAAGTAGTGCGTTTAGTGGTTGTAAGAACCTTACAAGCATAATAATAGGGAATAATGTAGCATCTATTGATTATGATGCGTTTAGCGATTGTAGCAAACTTGTAGACATTATAATTCCTGACAATGTAATATCTATTGATAATTCTGCATTCGCATGGTGCAATAGTCTTTCAAGTGTAACTATTCCTAATAGCGTAATTTCTATCGGTGACTTTGCCTTTAGTTTTTGCAGTAGTCTTAAGCAAATAAATTTTAAAGGAACGCAGGAACAATGGTTTGCTATACCAAAGGGAGAAAACTGGAATCTTAATGTACCATTAAGTTGTAACGTGTATTATGTTAGTAATGAGAATATAGATATTGATAATGATTTTGAAATCAAAAACGGCGTATTAAAAAAATATAATGGGTATGACTCTTCAATAAAAATACCAAGAAATGTTAGAACCATAAGCAGATCGGCGTTTGAAGATTGCGATAATGATATAGTAAATATCGAAATTCCGGACACCGTGATTTCAATTAGCGATAATACATTTTGGAATTACCACGAACTTACTAATGTATCGATAGGAAACGGAATACTAAATGTGGGGAATGGTGCATTCGATGGATGCGATAACATAAGATTAAATGAATACGATAATGCTTATTATTTAGGGAATAAAGCGAATCCATATGTAATTCTATTCAAGGCTAAGAATATTTTTATTACATCATGTAAGGTAAATTGTAAAACAAAAATTATATACGATTCAGCGTTTGATGAATGCAGAAATCTTACAGACATAGAAATCCCTGATAGTTTAATTTCTATCCAAGGATACGCATTTGATTATATCAAATTACAATTAAATGAATATGACAACGCAAATTATTTAGGTACAAAAAATAATCCATATTTCATTTTAATCAAAGCAAAGAATAAGGAAATTACAACATGCGAGATTAATAGTTCAACAGGAATTATTTATTCTGGCGCTTTCAGAGATTGTACTAAACTTACAGAAATAACAATTCCCAAAAGTGTTGTATCTATTTCATATGGTGCATTTTGGGGTTGCCATAAACTTAAATCGATTAATTTGTCAAACCCTACTATTATCGGCTCCTATGCTTTTTGTGATTGCATAAACCTTAAAAGTATTACATTGCCAAATTCTGTGAATTTTATTGGAGCGGGCGCATTCAGCGGTTGCACAAAACTTCTTAGCGTAAGATATTTAGAGGCTTCTGCATTGTGGAATTACAAATTTAATAACAAAAGTTTGTTCTATAACTGTTCTAAATTAAAAGAAATAATATGCATTGATACTGTTGTACATATATAATCACAAAATCCTTTTAGGTTAAACATTATGGACGAAATAAATCTGAAACAAATTATAACGGAGTTCCCCGATTGTGTAAGCAACGGGGCAAAATTAAAGGCAATTCTACTCGATACATATCCAGAAGCGTCGAGAGGTATAATAAATGCTATTTTGATTATATCAAATTCCGGAATAGCAAAGGAAATTCAAAATTCGGCAAATATAGATAAAATAGCAATCGACAGATGGCTTAAAAAACTCGAAAACGACTACTGTATGTCCGGTTCGACGGTTGAAAAATGCCTGCAACTATGGATAAATGCTTTTACAATCAAGTTTATGAATCCGTTGTTAAACGCGTCTCCAACTGTAAGCGAAAGCAAAATATATGATTGGATTGCCCGCAAAGAAGATGACGACGAAATAGACGAAGAATTCCGTAAAATCGATTGGGAAAGTTTTCAAGCCCTTTTTGCCGATACAACTGATAGTGTTTCCGAAAGATCGTTAGCGCAAGAAGAAATTGAGAACTCGTTAAAAAATGAAAAAATATGTACAACTCTTGCGGATTACGTTGTTAATTGCGCTTATATTATCAACATAATGAAAAAAGATTTGGGATTTGCATATTTTATGCTCGCAAAAGGGTTGCATATCTGCGATTTTTATATAAGAGATTTTGAGCCTGACATTATGGATGAACCTAAACGGTCAAAATGGTCAGAGTATAAAAATGAAATTTCAGCGATTTGCGAACTCATTAATTTTAAGACAAATAATGTTAATAAACTGATAGAAAAATTACTATTATTATCAAATGAAAACGGTTTTGAAGCGGCAACAATCGCTTTGAAAAATACTTATGAAAATGAGTACCCCTACGAATACGTGTTCCGCGAGTGGAATGATTATAATCTATTCCCTTGGTTTGATATCACATGTATGGATGGAGATTTCGATTCTCTAAACAAAGAGTTCGATTTTGAAAACTACCGCACACTTACTGACGATATAAAAGATTATTATGCCAAAAAAGTCAATTAAATTTACGTCGAGGTAATCAATTAAAATGGATATTTCAGAGATTGATCTTAAGAATATTATCAAAACGTATCCATATTGCTTGAATGACACTGCTAAACTTCGGGGAATAATCCTCGACCTATATCCGAATTTAAGTAAAGGTATATCACGCGCAATTCTCATTGTTGTTCAATCCGGTATAACTTCCGAAATCTTCGAAAATGACAAAATCGATGATTTAACAAGAAATCGGTGGATTTTAATACTTGAAAATGATTGGTGTATGTCGGGTAAAGTTGCCGAAGAATGCCTTGATTTATGGATAAAAGCGATAAAAGACGTTAAAAAAGATAAAATTGATGACAAAAACCCTAAATTTATTTATCATAAGCAATTAGGATATGGGAAAATACAAACTTATGGAGAATTGATCTCCATAAAGTTTGATGCAATTCCATATAAAGTATATACATACCATAATAGTGATTTACATCATTTTTTAAGGCTTGTATCTGAAAATGAGTATGATTCAAACACTAAACCTTGTAATAAGGAGTCGGAATGGTTGCCTTGCGATAAAGATTACGATAAATACGATTTAACCCAAGAATACACCGATGAAGAAATAAAGAAGGAACTTAACAGAATTGTACTTGTAAAGGCAAGAGACATCTATGGGTACAATTTTATTAACGCAGACGATTTTTAACACTTCTTATGATATATGACAGATATTATTATTCAAATCTAAATAATCGAGAGAAAAAAGCGTATAAAAAAATTTATGCCGCAATGCAAAATTACGAGCCATCCGCAACGATAAACGGTTTTATCGAAACGGATATCCCGAAATTGATGTCGGCTATAAACTTAGATAATCCGCATTTGTTTTACGTCGATTTTCGTTATGGGTTTCAATCTGATTTATTTAGTCAGACGATAATATTAAAGTATATTTATAACCAAGCCGATACACTAATTTTAACTGAAAAAGTAAAGAAAGTATGTAATAAAATATTATCGAAAGTTGCGGGTAAAACGGAATTTGAAAAAGAATTAAGCCTGCACGATATTTTAGCGAGAAACGTTTTATATGATGACGTTGCAAAAGACAATTTATTAAAGTTTCACGCTCGAAGCAATACGATTTTGGGGGTTCTGTTTTACAAAACAGCCGTTTGCGAAGGAATTGCCAAAACATTCAAATTTTTGCTTAACGCTTTAGATATAAAGTGCATTGTCGTTAAGGGTAAAGCAACAGATGATTTAAGCGGCAGTGTAAGTGCTGATACCCTCCACGCTTGGAATATGGTAAAAATCGACGGGAAACCTTATTACGTCGATTTAACATGGGATATCAATATATCCGATAAAGACATCATCCTGCACGATTATTTCAATCTTACCGATAAAGATATAGCAATCGACCACAGTATAGATAAGAATTTACCTTCCTGCAAAGCGTATGACGATAATTATTTTTATAAAAACGGGCTTGTCATAACAAAGAAAGCAGACTTGCGGGGAATAGTCGCAGATAAAATAAAGAAAGGCGAAAACTCGGTCGAATTTAAAATTTCAGACGACGTTTTTAAAAACGATTCCGATATAAAAAAATATATGTTTGACTATTTTAATGAGATTTTAACTTATCCTAATACGTCGTTTCGCCTGAGTCATTCTAATAAATCAAAACATAATACTTGCTATTATATTTGGGTTATAAAGTAAAACACAACAATTAAAGCCGAGAGTTTTTGCTCCCGGCTTTTGATTTGAATTATAATTACATTAAATCGTCTTCTGTTAAGT
Source organism: Acidiphilium sp. CAG:727 (assembly GCA_000437515.1). Taxonomy (GTDB): domain Bacteria; phylum Bacillota; class Clostridia; order Christensenellales; family Borkfalkiaceae; genus UBA10281. The sequence goes on from FR898423.1 coordinate 7,325, forward strand.
TAAATATCCTTAATAATTTTGCTTTCTTTTTTATTATTAAAGCATCAACAAACTTGTTACTCCATCCTTTAAAAATGGCTCCCGCAATTGCCGCAAAAGTAGTTATAACGCACACAGCAACAGGAATCCATTTAATCTGAGTTGGAATTGATATGATAGATAGGACTGTTCCCACAGAAGATGCCAAGGCAACAATTATACACGATAATATAGATGCAACATGATAAACTATCGCCCAAGTTTTAAATCTTTTTGAGAAAGCCTGCTTTTTATCTTCGATTTGTCTTTTCTTTACACTTGCTAATTCATTTGCCGTTTTTTGTTTTTCCTCTTCAAGTTTACTTATATAAGAATTCTTTTCTTTTAATTCCTGTTCATGTACTTTTTTTAACTCTGTTATAGACGATTCTTTTTCTTGTAATTGAGCCTTAAAATTTTCATCTTTTTGTTGCTCTTTCTCTTTTACTTTTTGCCCTAGCTCTATAAGGGCCGATTTAGTATCAATCTCGTCGTCAGCATAAATCTTGTTTATTTCCGAATAATGTTCACCACTTCTAGTGGCCATTATAACATAATCTGTTTCTTCGGGCGAAGTTACGGCAATTTCTTGAACCGTCTGAGACAAATTATCTAAAATGTGTACATCTATGTATTTAGACGTATTGAATAGTGAAACCATTAGCCCTATGGAAACCTTGCCAATATCCTGCGGCTCGAAAAGAAGTAGGTCATTCGCCAAAACTTCTTGAGTTATAATATTAGGATAGATAAAAGTCCGTTTTGAATTTTTTTTGTTATAATTATAAAGTCTAAGATCGCAAGTCAAGAAAATATAACCACAGTTTGCCAAGCAAGATGCATTTGCAAATCGATTTACTTTCCGTTGAAAAGTAATGATATTGATAATCTGTTGGTAATGCTTCGCCTTTTGTTTACGATATTCATCATCAGAATCAGAATCAACATGTTTATCGTAATACTTTTCATGGTATAAATTTTCAATTTCTTTGTCATCTGTAGTTATTCTAAACCTTTTTATATTGTCTGTATTAATGCCATACTCTTTAATCTTGAATGTAATTGAATTAATAATATCTTCAATTTGAGTAAATGTTAAATTTCGCCTAAAATACGCTCCTAAAACTCCATTTATATATTCCGGATTATCAAGTAGTGTTTTGTACTCTTGCTGTTTATTTTTATATATATCGAGATAATAAAGTAAAACGCTTTTGATTTCTATAATTGTTTCTTCAAAAATTACTAATTTTACATTATTAGCTTTTAATATGTTAAACAATTCAGTTGTTTCTTTTGTGAAATGACTCTCTTGTAAGTCAAACAAACGTAAAATAAAATTGGAATCTAAATATATTGTTAAATTACTAAACCTTATATCGTTTAAATTGGCGTTCGTTTCCAAAACAGAATACAGATTATATCCGAAATATATATTAGCAAATGACTTTACCAAGTCATTATCGCATTCATTAATTTCTTTTAAAAATTCAATCAAAGATTTGTATTTCTCAGAATCCTCCGTTATACAAGATATATTAATGTCGTTTTTATCCACATTGATTAACTGTCGATAGTCTTTAATAAACGAAAAAATCCATTCATTGATTGCCAATTCTTCTCTATCGTCTTTTGAATACGCTTTGTATTCCTTTACAAATTTATGAACATTTCTATATTGTTCACGTTGTGCTTCAATGTATTTATCCTGTTCTGGTTTGTTTTTCTCATTTATGCTAAAATACTTACCTTTTTCAAGTAATTTTATCGAATTGCTTGTTTCTAACTTTCTCAATAGCGATTTAAGGGATAATGCATTTATTTTTATTCCAATACTTTGTTCTATCTGCTCTTGTAAAGACTGTAAATCGTAATGATTTGTTCCCTTTGTAAGATTAAGCGTTGCAATGCCATATTCAACTATAGGCAAAAATGCATCAATAACACTTTTATCTTTATTATGAAAAGACGTAATGATGCTCAAACTTGTTAGAATTTGATTATTCATATTTATTCCTCCTTACATTACGATAATTATAACATTTTTATATGGTTTTTTCAATCAAATTAGTAATAATTGGCGTTTTGTGTAATAAAAATGTTGGGTTTTACGCAAAATCGTCTTTTAAGTGCTTATACATTTACGCTATGCAGTTGTTCTATTTGTAGCAAACGATTTATCTGATGTAATTTGCATTTTCTATCCGTAGATTGCCATATATCTTTGGCGCATTTTGATAAAGTATTCATACACCGTCGCTTGCGCGCGAGATAGAACTCTGCCGATTTCTGGATAACTTAAACCGTTTTGGCGGCATTCCAAGGCAATGCGCATATTTTCGGTCAAATTAAGGCTTGAAACGATTTTTTCGTATAAACTATAATCTTGCGTAACTTCTTCTTTTATTCCGTACGACGGCTCGTTTACGGGCGTTAAAGCCTCAAGACTGACCGAACGGTGATAATCACTCGTTTTTCGGTTTATCAACTTCATCATTTTACGAATACAGACAATCTCTATAGTAATCGGCTTGCCTTTTTTGCTGTAAAACAAAATGTCGCTTAAACGCTTTCCGTAATGCTCGCAAAGACACAATGCGCCTTCCTGAACTAAATCGTAAGAATCGCTGAGCATATAGCCTAATTCGTTTTTGTGCTTAATATCGGCGTACAGATCGGCATACATTTTCTGCGCACGGCTTCCCAAGTAGCCTATTTGAAATCGTAATTCTGTAAAGGCAATAAGTTCTGCCATTTCAAGCAAGTTGTTTTGCGAGATTTCTTCTTTCATAACGCTGAAATCTAAGATTTTTCTTTTCATTTCCTGAATACCTCCGATTCATTTTCGCCTTTCGGCAAAAACGGAGTAGCACCGGGAAAAGAAAGAAGTTTTTAATTTTGCTGCCTGTTACACGGAAGTCAACGAAAAAGCACAAAAATATTACGTTGCGATTTACCCACTAAAAGTTTTCTGTAATATTTTTTGCCGTTGACTTACGATTTTCACTGTGCTACAACGTAAACCCGAAAGCGATAAATCGAAAGGTGTAAACATTTAGAAAACAGAGCTGTCGCTTATTAACAATTATCAAAATATGCTGTGATAAGTATTATAAATCAAAAACTTTTTATGAGAGAACTCAAAATGAACCGATATTAAAACAATCTAATTTAGTTGTATTTTAAGAATAATTATTAAATTATAAATATAAATCCTTTATTTTTTCGTGTATTTATGATATAATAAATACGCCTAACAAATTTATCTGCATTGCGAATCGCAATGAGTATTATTTATTTTATGGCTTATACTTTTATCCACGCCCTTAAGGTGTATTACTTTAAGGTTAGAATTTGTTAGGCTCCTTTCGGGAGGAAACTTATGAGGAGTCAAGAATTTTTAAAGATAAAAACAGAGGCTGATTTAGCGAATTTTCTTAATATCAGTGAAGGAACTTTAAAATATTACTCCAATCCCATAACCCCATCAAAAGCATATACAACGACGATTTTGAAAAAGAAAAATGGCGAAGATAGAATTGTATGTGCACCGGTGAGGATTTTAAAATATATTCAACGGCAAATAAGTGATGTGTTGTATGAATTGTATAAGCCTAGTAGATGTGTGACTGGTTATGTTCGTAAGAAATCAATTTGCGACAATGCAAGACCTCACACCTCAAAGAGAATGATTATATGTCTTGATTTAAAAGATTTTTTTACTTCAATACACTTTGGACGAGTGAGGGGGATGTTTTTAAACCAACCATTTAATTTTAATACAACTATCTCAACAGTATTAGCAAACCTGACTTGTCGAAACGGATGCTTGCCTCAAGGAGCTCCGTCATCGCCTATTATTTCAAATTATATTTGTAGACGATTTGACGGAGATTTTATGAAACTATGTGCGAAGTATAAACTGGTCTACACAAGATATTGTGACGATATAACAATATCTACAAAAGCCTATTCTTTTCCACATTCTATTATTTACTTTTCAACAACATGGTCATTAGGCGATGATATAAGAGAATTAATTCAAAAACATAATTTCATATTAAACGAGTCAAAATTTAGAGTTGTTACAAATAAAACACGACAAATGGTTACGGGGTTAGTAACAAACCAAAAAGTAAATATACCTAAAAATAAATATAGAAAATTAAGGGCCGAACTGTACTATACTCTAAAAAATGGATTGGATGAGGCTGCCAAGCATGATGGTTATATTCACAACAAAATTGTTGATAAAAATGCCTTTTTGAATCATCTAAGAGGTGGGGTTAACTTCTTTAAAAGTGTTTTAGCTGTGGATAATCCACGTTATAAATGGTTAGCAAATGAATTTAATAAAATAGTTGGGGAAAATTATTTTTTTGTTCCATCTTCCTGGGATGAATTAAAGAATAAAGCCATTTTTGTTTTAATGAACAACAAAGAAACTTCCCAGGGTACAGCATTTTATGTTACTGACATCGGATTGATTACTTGTCTTCATACGGTTTGCGCTATAAGCGGTAGACCATCTAAATCCGATGTCGAAACCGCTTTAAATGATTATTATGCATTTTTACCAAACACTGAATATAATCATATAAAACTATCCTATTGTTGGCATTCGAATGATTTAGATTTATTAGTTTTGAAGTTTGTTGATTATACAATAAGAATCGGATATGAAATCGAAAAAAATATAGTTCTTTCAGATGGCATTAACCATTTAAAGGCATTAGGATATCCCGAGTACGGACTTGGGTGTAGTTGCTGTTTTATTCAAGATATGTCTATAACTTCAAACAGAGTACTTTGCGGACTTAAGTTATACGTTGTTGATAAAACATTTTATACAGGAGCAAGCGGTGGTCCAGTTTTTAATTCCGCGAATAAAGTTGTTGGATATATAGACCGTGGAAATGAAATTGGTTCAGATGAAGAGCGATACAATGCTTTTTGCTCAATTGCTCCTTTGCTCGATGAATTTAACAAAGGGACGCTTTGAAAGTCTTTCGGTCATTTTACATATGGTTATTTTTTATAAATTTCAAACTTATATTTTAGTTTTACAACATTTTGCTGTATCGTAACTTGATGGCAAAAACAATAAATTGGACGAGAATAAAAGGCGGTAGAATCAACGTTCTATCGCCTTAAATCGTAATATGAAGTTATTTTATAAACAGACCCTTCGAATTTCTCGGTTGAGTAAGATATACCGTGCTTTTGGGCGGTTTACGGGTTTCAAAAACGATGCCCGCAACGCCTTTATAACAAAAATAAAGGAACCGCGCGTTCAAACGCAGTTCCTTGTGGCTGGGGTAGAGAGATTTGAACTCCCGGATGACGGAGTCAGAGTCCGTAGCCTTACCGCTTGGCGATACCCCAATACGCGCCGAGTCGCCCTCGCTTCTTATCTCGCAAAAACGATTCAGCCTTTATATAATACACGCTTATTCGTCTTTTTGCAAGTGTTTTGAGGCAATTTCTTGCAATCCGTCAAATTTTTTGGCTCCTTCGTTGAAACAAAGGTACAATGCCGTCGTATCGTAGCGCGCGTCGTGGGCAGAAACTCCGCTATTGAACAGTTCCATGGTCTTTTTCGTAACGTCGTAAGGGTAAATATCCAGAAATTCGCCGAGTTCGGTGAGTTTGGGGAATTTATATCCCGCTCCGTTTCTCCTCGGAAGTTTCATTATCGGCGTAAAATACCGCATAGTATCAAACTCTTCTTTGTACCTGAACCGTCTTTCTCTGCGATAAAATTCGTTTATCATAAAACCGATGTCGAACGGAGCGTTATGCGCAACGATGAGGTCGGCGGCGAAAAAATCGTCGTAAATCTCTTCCATATATTCCGAAAAAGTTCTTCCGCCCGATAATTCGTAAATTTTTTCCACGGTAAACCCGTGTACCGCCGTCGCGGAAGGATCGATATAATCGACCGCAAAGAAGAAATTCTTTGCGGTCGTTCCGCTTTCCGTCTGCATTATATACGAAAGTTGTATTATTCCGCCGGGAGTAAGCCCCGTCGTTTCGGTATCGAAAAAAAGTATCATTTTTTTACCGGTATTCCCTTCTTTACATTCTTTCGGGGACTTCTATTCCGAGAAGAGTAAGGGCGTTCGTTAAAACGGTGAGCGTTGCCGCGCACAAATCGAGCCTGAAATTGCTTACGTTTTCTTCTTCGCCGATTATCTTGCAATCGAAATAAAATTTATTGAAAGCCGACGCGACGTCTATCGCGTAACGGGTGATAAAAAACGGTTCGAGTTTATCCACCGCGCCTTTAACCGTATCGGGGAAGTCCGACAAAACGGATATAAGATTATACTCGTCGTCGTTGACTTCAGGCGTTACGTAAGGCTTGATTTCTCCGCCTTTTCTCAAAACGCTTTTGATTCTCGCGGCGGTATACTGAACGTAAGGACCCGTTTCGCCGTCGAAGTTCAATATCTTATCGTAACTGAACGCTATATCCTTTATTTTACTGTTCGAAAGCGCGCCGAAAACGACCGCCCCCGTACCTACCTGACGGGCGATATTCGCCTTATCGGCAAGGTTCGGATTCTTGCTTTCGATAATTTCAAGGCATTTTTCGTGGCATTTTTTAAGCACGTCTTCAAGCAGCACGACCGTGCCGTTACGGGTACTCATAGCGACCTGGTTGCCGTTTTCGTCGAGCAGCGAAACCATACCGTACGCGACGTGAACGAGATCTTTCGCCCACGGTTTGCCCATGAGTTCGAGCACCTTGAAAATCTGTCTGAAATGAAGATTCTGCTGATACGCCACGACGTAAAGGCACTTATCGAAATTATAACGTTGTTTACGGTAACAAGCCGCCGCGAGATCTCTCGTAGCGTAAAGCGACGCGCCGTCCGAGCGCAATATTATGCACGGCGGCATTCCGTATTCTTCGAGATCTACGACCTGCGCGCCCTCGCTCGTTTTAAGCAGTCCTTTTTCTTTGAGTTCGTCGATAACGGGCTGCATTTTGTCGTTATAAAAACTCTCGCCCGCGTAAGAATCGAAGGTAATATCGAGTTCTTTATATATTTTTTCGACTTCTTTAAGCGTAAGTTCCTTAAACTTATTGAAAAGACCGACGCATTCTTCGTCGCCTTCTTCGATGAGTCTGAAATAACTTCTCGCCTCGTCGTCCATTTCGGGGTGTTCTTCGCTTTCCTTGTGGTACTTGACGTAAAGACGGGTAAGTTCCTTTACTCCGCCCTTTTCGACTTCGTCTTTACTGCCCCAATGTTTGTAAGCGTAAATGAGTTTGCCGAATTGCGTACCGTAGTCGCCGAGATGATTTATTCCGACGGTATTATATCCTAAAAATTTATATAAACGGTACAACGCTCCGCCGATGACGGTAGTCGATAAGTGTCCTATATGGAAAGGTTTGGCAATATTGACGGACGAATAATCTATACATATCGTCTTCCCGTTGCCTTCGGTCGAAGATCCGTATTTTGCGCCGTTTTCTTTTATTGCGGCAAGAGTATCTTTGACGAGTACGTCGCGGTTTATCTTAAAATTGAGATAGCCGTTGACAGCCGACACGGAAATAATTACGTCGTCGGTTATATACGCGTTTTTCAGATCTTCGGCTATAACAGCGGGAGATTTACGCATGACTTTTGCGAATTTGAAGCACGGCAGGGCGTAGTCGCCCATGGTTTTATCGGGCGGAACTACGATATTAGCCGCTATTTCGTCCTTCGGCATTTCGCCTGCGGTAAGTCTTTCCGCAATGTATTTTCTATAATCCATAATGACCTCTTTTCGTTCGCCGTTTTCTAAAATACCGCTCTTCCGGGAACTCATCCGTCGGCTACGCCGTCGAAAACGAACGGTATATATTAAATTTTATCATAAATTTCGAAATACCGCAACAAAAGCATTGAATAAATTTCCGCTTTATGCTAAAATTATCGAAGTTACAACCGGAAGAGGTATACGAAATGAAACTCGGAGTCGTAGGATTGCCGAACGTAGGCAAATCCACGCTTTTCAACGCGATAACGCACGCAGGCGCGCAGGCGGCAAATTTCCCGTTCTGCACGATAGAACCGAACGTCGGCGTGGTAGCCGTTCCCGACGAACGACTTAACAAACTCGCCGCGCTATATAACAGCAAAAAAGTCACCCCCGCAACGATAGAATTCGTAGACATTGCTGGGCTTGTAAAAGGCGCAAGCAAGGGCGAGGGTCTGGGTAATAAATTCCTTTCGCACATCCGCGAAGTAGACGCGATCGTCCACGTGGTAAGATGTTTCGAAGACGAAAACGTAACCCACGTAGAAAATTCGGTCGACCCGGTGAGAGATATAGGCATTATTAATCTTGAACTTATCCTTGCCGATCTCGAAACGGTGCAAAAACGCTACGACAAAGCCTTCGGCATGATTAAATCGGGCGACAAAAAATACAAAATCGAAAGCGATTTATTAAAACGTATTTTAGACAGGCTCGAACAGGAACTCCCCGTTCGCGGAATGGAGTTTACCGACGACGAACGCAAATACGTCAACGATTTGTTCCTGCTCACGACCAAACCCGTGCTTTACGCCGCGAACGTTTCCGAAGCGGATATGGGCAAAAACGGCGAAGATATTCCCTTAGCGAAAGAAGTTATCGACTACGCGACAAAAACGGGCAGCGAAACTTTAGTTATATGCGCAAGGACGGAAGAAGAAATTTCCGAACTTCCGCCCGACGAAGCCGCGGTATTTCTCGAAGATTTAGGGCTTAAAGAGAGCGGACTTAACAGACTCGTCAAAGCGTCGTACAAACTTTTGGGTCTTATAAGTTTCTTGACTTCGGGCGAAGACGAAACGAGAGCCTGGACGATAAAAGAAGGTACGAAAGCCCCGCAAGCCGCGGGCAAAATTCACAGCGACTTCGAAAAGGGCTTTATCCGCGCCGAATGTATCGACTGGGAAATTCTGCTCGAACTCGGCAGTTACGTCAAGGCGAAAGAACTGGGGAAAGTTCGTTCCGAAGGCAAAGACTACGTCGTTAAAGACGGCGACGTGATTTTGTTCAGATTCAACGTTTAATATTTTTATAAATAAAAAAGGGAGCGGAAAAACGCAGTTCCCATAGGGATTTTTTAGAGCATTATAAAAGACTAACGAAAATTTTCGTTAGTC
>FR898424.1:0-1410 GCA_000437515.1 Acidiphilium sp. CAG:727
AAGCGACAAAAGGGGGGCGACCCTGCCCAAGGTGGTGGCGGCGAAGCCGACGGATGAGTTCTCGGAAGGGTAGTTTTCCGCGTGGCAAAAACTATTACGACAACCTGTGTTCGATTTTTATTTTCGGTATGCAATTCGGCTCTACTGCTTCGATGCGGGTCGTTACGTAGTTGCGAATTTCCGCTATATCCTGATTTTTCTCGTAGGGTATGACCAGATCGAAAATCAGATTCGCGTGCGTATCTCCCTCGTTCATGCGAAAATCGTGTACTTCGTACCTTTCGTCAAGTTCTTTGGCGATACCGCGAACCAATTCTTTAAGATAAGCGACGCGTTCGCTTTCGTTGTCTACGGGATCCATGTGTATAACCGCCGTACAACCGAATTTTCGCGATAAAGCGTTTTCGAGATTGTCTATTGCGTCGTGCAACTGCATAATATCGCCTTTTGCGGGTACTTCGGCGTGAAGGATTATGATTTTACGCCCCGGACCGTAATCGTTTATTATCAGGTCGTGTATGCCGATAATTTTTTCTTTGTCGAAGTTAAGAGCAAAATCGGTAACTTCTTTTACGAGTTTGGGATCGGGAGCCGTTCCGATAAGTAAATCCGCGATGTCCTTTGCCGACGAAATACCCGTATAACCGATAAACGCCGAAACAAGAACGCCCGCTATCGCGTCAAGCGGAACGGTCGGTAAAACTTTCGAAAGCCCTACACAGATTAAAACCACCGCCGTAGATACGCAGTCGGTAAGACTGTCGAGGGCTGTTGCGCCGTTCGCCACCGAATTGATTTTTTTCGCTATTTGTTTATTGAAAAGAGCCATCCATAATTTTACGAGTACGGAAACGCCGAGTACGCATATCGTGATTATAAGCAATTTATTCGAGGAATAATCGACGATTTCGCATCCGGCTATTTTTTTAACCGAACTTATAAACAATTCGAAAGCCACTACGACTATGATTGCCGACACGGTAAGCCCCGCGAAATATTCTATTCTGCCGTGCCCGAAAGGATGTTCTTTGTCCGCTTTTTTGCCCGCGAGTTTGAAGCCGAGCAGGGTAACGACCGACGAGGCGGCGTCGGATAAGTTATTGATACCGTCCGACAAAACGGAAATTGCGCCCGTAAGCGCTCCGGTAACGACTTTTGCCACGCTTAAAAAGACGTTGAGAATAATACCGACCACGCCCGAAAATACGCCGTACTTCTCCCGAACTTTCGGGTTTTCGATATCGTCTGCGTTTTTTACGAATTTTTTAATGAATTTTTCAAACATGATTTAATACACCTGTTACACGCCCGTCATCGCGGGCAAAGCGTGGCGAACCCCGAAGATCGGAGCGTATCCGCCTATCAAATGGCGGTTTTACCCGAAGCGAATATTATCGACGCGGGCTGTCA
>FR898424.1:1434-2842 GCA_000437515.1 Acidiphilium sp. CAG:727
CAGTACCTGGCAGCCCGCGTAAAAGTTATTCGTTATCGTCTTCGTCTTGATTTTTTTCTTTGTCGTCTTCCTCTTCTTCGTCTTCGTCTTTTTCGGGGAGAATCGTAACCTTTATTTCAAGGATACGCTTCATCGTCTTTTTAAGCACGTCGATCTGAAGATTTTCAAATTCGAACGAGTAACCGATAGGCGGTATGTCGCCTAAATGTTCGATAATCCAGCCGCTCACGGTGTTAGAGTCGCTTTCTTCGTCGATGTCGAGCGAGAACAGTTCGCAAAAATCCGAAATGTCCGCGTTACCGTCGACGAGATAAGCGTCGTCGGCTATCTTGGTGAAATATTCCACGACTTCGTCGTGTTCGTCCCAGATTTCGCCGACCAACTCTTCGAGAATGTCTTCGAGCGTTACCAGACCCAGAGTTCCGCCGTATTCGTCTATAACCACCGCCATGTGCACCTTTTGCTTCTGCATACTGCGCAGCAGTACGGAAATCTGCATGTGTTCGGTTGCTATAGCCACCGTAGTCAGGATATTTTTAATGCTCTTCGCGCCCGAAACGTAGGCGTTGAAGAAGTCTTTTTCGTGTATCATACCGACGATGCTGTCGATAGTGTTTTTGTAAACCGGTATACGCGAATAGCGGTTTTCGAGGAAAACTTTTTTAATATCTTCCATGGTGGCGTTTTCGTCTATCGCCACTATGTTTACCCTGGGTACGAGTATGTCGCCGACTTCGCAGTCGTTGAATTCTATCGCGCTCGAAATAAGTTTGGTTTCGTCTTTATCGAGCGTACCGTCCTCGTTGGCTTCTTCAACGTAGGTCAGTAATTCGTCTTCGGTGATAACGTCTTCTTTTTTGAACCTGAAAATCTTACCGAGCAGGAACTTCCAGCCCTGAAATAAAAGCGTAAGCGGATAAAATATAATAATGAAAAACGATATTATATGGCTTACGCCCGAAGCGAATTTTTCGGGATATTCTTTCGCAAGCGTTTTCGGAGTGATTTCGCCGAAGATAAGTACGATTACCGTCGAAACGATCGTCGAAACGGTCGCCGCGAGGTTTTCGTTGTAATATATAATCGCCGCGAACAGTAACGTAAACAGGGTGGTTAAAAGAATATTCACGACGTTGTTTCCGATCAGAATCGTAGAAATAAACCGGTCGTAGTTGTCGAGAATTTTAAGCGCTTTTTTCGCGCCTTTTTTGCCGTCTTCCGCCGCAAGTTTGAGCCTTGCGCGGTTAGCGGAGGTAAACGACGTTTCTGTCGCCGAGAAAAACGCGGACATAAAAACGAGTAGAATTATCGCGATTATGTAGGCCGCGTAATTCGTATTAGGGGGAGGTTGACTGCCGTCTGCTTCCATTTTTGCTCCTTTAGCCACAGGTAATTGCGTTTGAACCCG
>FR898425.1 GCA_000437515.1 Acidiphilium sp. CAG:727
CGCTGGTCGGGGTCGAACCGACACGGTATCGCTACCACGGGATTTTGAGTCCCGCGCGTCTGCCAATTCCACCACAGCGGCATATTTTGTCGTGAGAACCGTATCCGGCGCAACTCACGCAAACTATAATAACATATCGCTTATAAAAAATCAACAAAATTTAACCGGGAAAAGGAAATTTTATGAATAAACTCGTACTGATCGACGGAAACAGTCTTATCAATCGCGCATTTTATGCGACTCCGCCGCTTTCCGCAAAAGACGGAACGCCTACGAACGCCGTTTACGCGTTCGTCAATATGCTCGTGCGAATTATAGGGGATATTAAGCCGCGGTACATGCTGGTTGCATTCGACAGAAAAGAGCCGACGTTCAGACACGAAATGTACGCCGATTATAAGGGAACAAGAAAGCCGATGCCAGAAGACCTTCGTCCGCAAATAGATTTAATGAAAAAAGTTCTCGATACGATGGGCATATCGCGTTATGAACAAGCGGGAATAGAAGCCGACGATATAATCGGCAGTATGGCTAAACGCTATAAGGGCGACACGATAATCATTACGGGCGATAAGGATAGTTTTCAGTTGGTAGACGAAACGACTTCCGTCTATTTCACTCGCCGCGGAATAACCGAAACGGAAATTTATTCAAATGCGAATTTCAAAGAAAAAACGGGTATAGAACCCATTCAGATTATCGACTTAAAGAGTATGATGGGAGATTCATCGGATAATATTCCGGGAATTGCGGGCGTAGGCGAAAAGACTGCGTTATCCCTCGTAGAAAAATACGGAAGTCTTGAAAATCTCTACGCTCACGTCGACGAGTTGAGCGGAAAACTTAAAGAAAAAGTGGAAAATTCCAAAGATATAGCGTATTTATCCAAAACGCTTGCAACGATTAACGTGAAACTCGATATTCCCGTTAAAGACGAAGATATGGGTTACTCGTTTCCGTTCGGAGCGGCGACTAAAAAATTATTTATCGACCTCGACTTCAAAAACGTCCTCCGCCGCGAAGAACTGTTTTCCGACGACGAAATATCCGTGTCCGTAAAAAAGAATAAAGAATTGCCCGAAATTATCGAAGTCAACGACGTCGTTTCGTTGCCGAAATTCGGCGAAGACAAACTACTTGCCGTAAATTTAGGCGATAATCTTAACGTTTACGACGGCGAAAAAGAATATAAAATAAATATCACCGATAATTTTTTCGATAAGGGCATAATGTACGGAGAAGCCGTCGGATATATCGCAAAACTCGTCGGAAGCGACAAACGTAAACTCGTCGTATACGCGAAAAAAGACTTGCGCACCGAACTGAACAAGTTCAAAGTGGCGTTTAACGCGTTCGCCTACGACGTGGCTATAGAAAAATATCTTGCCGATTTCAGCGGAAAAGACGAAAAACTTTCCGAAATTATAGCCGCTTACGATCTGGATAAAGACAGAATAGGCTGGTCGCTTAACGAAATCCACGATAGGCTTTTCGAAAAACTTAAAACCGAAAATATGCTCGATTTGTACGAAAAAGTCGAACTCCCGCTTTCCGACGTTCTTTTCAGTATGGAAAGATCGGGGTTTAAGGTCGACGTCGCTACGCTCAACGAGATGGCAAACGAGTACGATAAGCGAATAGCAGTCATTGCCGAAAAAATCGACGAGTATGCCGGCGAAAAGGTCAACCCGAACAGCCCGAAACAACTCGGTAAAATTCTATATGATAAGTTGGGGCTTATTTCCGGCAAAAAGAAAGGCAATCCGTCGACGAGCGCCGACGTGCTTGAAAAAATCGCGGATAAACATCCTATAGTTCCGCTCATTCTTAAATACAGGCAACTGCAAAAATTAAATTCAACCTATATAAAGGGATTCAGACCGCTTATCGACGAAGATACGGGACTTATCCACACCTGCTTTAATCAGACTTTGACTACGACGGGCAGATTATCGTCAAAAGAGCCGAATTTACAAAATATTCCCGTAAGAGAACAGGAAGGCAAAGAGATAAGAAAACTTTTCGTTTCTTCGTTTGAAAACGGTAAAATAGTCGGCGCGGACTATTCTCAGATCGAATTGAGATTGTTGGCGCATTTCAGTAAATGTCAGCCGCTTATCGATGCGTTTTTAAGGGGAAAGGATATTCACAGAATTACGGCTTCGCAGGTTTTCGGCGTCGGCGAAGATCAAGTTACTCCCGAAATGCGTCGAAGCGCAAAAGCGGTAAATTTCGGCATTATATACGGAATTTCCGATTACGGTTTATCCGAGCAGTTGAAAATTTCGCCGAAAAAAGCGGGAGAATATATAGCAAAGTATTTCGAAGCGTATCCGAACGTCAAAGAATACATGAACTCCAACGTCGAATTTGCAAGGAAGAACGGTTACGTCAGTACGTTGCTCGGAAGAAAAAGATATATACCCGAAATCAATTCTTCTAACTTTAATTTACGCAGTTTCGGCGAAAGGGCGGCAATGAATATGCCGCTTCAAGGCACCGCGGCAGACGTAATTAAAATCGCAATGATTAAAGTCGCAAACCGAATAAAAAAAGAAGGGCTGCGTTCCAGGCTTATTCTACAGGTTCACGACGAGTTGATAGTCGATACCGCGGAGGATGAAGTCGAAGAAGTTAAAAACATACTCGTGGAGGAAATGCAGTCGGCGGTTACGCTTTCCGTACCGTTGACGGTCGAAACCGAATGCGGAACTCGTTGGTTCGACGCAAAATAATTTATGAAAAAACTTATTGCGATTACGGGCGGTATAGGCAGCGGAAAGAGTTTGCTTACCGATTATTTCGCGTCGCTCGGTTACGCCGTGCTCAGCGCGGACGAAATATATTCGGACCTCTTGAAAGACGAATATTTCGTCAAGGGTATTTGCGACGCAGTAGGCGTCCGCCCCGTTCTTCTGAACGGTCGATATACGCTTGACAGAAAAGCGGTTGCCGAAAAGGTGTTCGGAAACCCCGCCGAAAGAAAAAAACTCGACGATTTTACGCACGGTGCGATAATGCGCGAGATGTTCTCGCGGGCAAACGATTGCAGCGGAGTAGTGTTTTGCGAAGTTCCGCTTTTGTTCGAAGGCGGATACGATAAATATTTCGATTGCGTTATCGTCGTTTTCAGAAATGAAGACGAAAGGATAAATTCTGTAGTTTCAAGAGATAATAAAAGCGCAGAATTAGTTAAAGAAATAATCAAAAATCAATATGATTATTCAAAACTTGCCGAAAACGGGCATACTATATTCGTGGAGAATAACGGTACACCTCGGTTTTTATATGAAAAGGCAAACGAAATTATCGAAAAAATCAATAATTAACGCGATATGCGCGGTAACGCTGACGATTGTGCTACTCGCATTTCCGATTATATATTTCGGCGTGTGTCCGAAAAAATACGCTGATTTTATAGAGTCCGCCTGCAAAAAATACGATTTGACGGAAGAAACGGTTTACGCCGTGATCAAGGTCGAAAGCGGTTTTAACCGTAACGCGAAGTCTGCAAAAGGCGCGATAGGTTTAATGCAGATATTGCCGTCTACGGCGGAGTATATTTGTCCCGACGAAACGGAAATCGATTTATACGACCCGAAAACCAACGTTTACGTGGGCGCGAAATATCTGTCTTATTTGTTTGATAAATTCAACGACGAAAGAGTTGCCCTCGCCGCGTATAACGCGGGCGAGGGCAACGTAATAAATTGGTTGTCGGACGAAAATTATTCCGAAAACGGAAAAACTTTGTCCGTTATCCCGTTTAGCGAAACTCGCGCCTACGTCGAAAAAGTACTTAAATTCAAGCGACTGTATAAAATTTTATATAAACCGTTTCAGAATTAAAAGACGTTTTCGAATCGGATCAGATAGCCTTTGGGAATTTGTTCGGTAAGTTCTATCGCTACTTCGATTTTATCTAACGCTTCGCCGTAATTTTTTTGTTTGACGTAATTAAGCGATTCGGAAATCCACATATCGAGTTCTTTGATGTCGTTGTGCGAAATGAAAACGTGCAGCGTCTTTTTATTTTTTATCCATAAATCCTGCACGGATTTTACGTCGTATGCCGTTATCGTTTCGTCTTCGGTTTTTTCGTATACTACGATTAGTCTTTGCCTGAAATTCCGGAACGAATTATTCAGGTATACCTGTTCGCAAATACTTCCGCCTATAAAAATCAAGGCGGAAACCAAAACGGTTATAATCGATTTTACCATTTAACGCCCCCTAATTCGACGTTAAAAGTCCTGAATTTGTCTTTTTCTTTTTGAAAATAAACTTTACCGTTGCCGTCTACGGTCATAACCCCGACTTGCTTATTGTTTTTTGCGCCGTTACTTTTTATTACTTTTTTAAGCCATTCTTCGTCTTTGCATATTAAAGAAAGATTTTTTCTGACTACTTTACCTTCGCCGACGATAAGAACGGGCAGGGAAGTTTTCCTTTTGTCGTAATCGGGTTTTTCTTTTGCCGAGAGTTTACCGTTAGATTCGAAAATCGCGTAATCGAGATCGTCGAGAGAATAGTACCCCGCGGAACGCATAGATTCTATCAGGTCTTCGACGTCCATATTGTTACGGCGAAGTTCCGTAAAATCGACTCCGTTTTTATTTAAGACGAGCGACGGTTTGCCGCTGATAATTCTTTTTGCAAGTTGACCCGATTGCTCGATAACGGATAAAAGTTGATGCAAAATGAAAACCGCTAAAATCGCCGCTATGCCGTATACGAGCGGAACGGAAATATCCGCCATGGGTATACACGCGAGTTCGGCGATTAAAAGAGTTATAACGAGTTCGAAAGGCTGCATTTCTCCGATTTGTCGTTTTCCCATAAGCCGCATAACTATAAGCAAAACGATAAAGGTCGTTAAGGAGCGTATAAAAATAATTACCATATCGATAATATGGTACTTTTTGAAAAAGTTATTCCGTTACGCTTGACTATCTTTCTAACAAATGGTATTATGAACGGGAAAAGCAGAGTAGCACAAAAAGCGTTAAGTGCCGTGTAACGGGATGTTGAACACGGACGAAAAGGAATTATTCCTTGCGGTTTTTTGGCGCATCCAATGCAGAAAATTTTTTATTCTACCTTGGCGCTCTCTCTTTTTGTGAGGAGTGTTTTTTTATGTCCGAAAACGGAAAGGTTTCAAAGGTGTTGTTTTCGCCTTTAATCAGACGGTCGTCTGCGGCAGACAAAATCGCATACGTTGCGATACTTACGGCGCTGTCGGTTGTAGCGAATTCTTTTTTAGAATTCAAATTCTTAGATAATCAATATTCGTTTACTATTTTCTTTTCGACGATAACAGGCGTATTTTTAGGCCCGATTCTTGGATTTTTCGCTTGTTTTTTGGGCGACGTGATAGGTTACTTTATAAATTCTTCGGGGCTGATTTATATGCCGTGGGTTGGCTTATCTACGGGATTTTTTGCTTTATTGGCAGGCTTTATTTTAGGTAACGTTTCCGAAAAAAAACCTAAAGTTATAGTTATCAGAATATTGATTTTTTGCATTCTTTCGTTTTTAATCTGTACGATAGGAATCAACAGTACGGGGTTTTATTTCTTTAATAAATCAAAGGGATTTTCGCCTACGGTAATGAACTATTTTACTACTCGTTTCGGCGGAAATGCAACTTTTTTTGCTTACGTTGCCTATAGAATGTTTTTCAAACTTCAAATTCTGAATAGTCTGTTCAATTACGCTTTGATTTTCGTGTTTTTGCCACTTCTGTTTTCGGTTAAAGGGTTACGACCGTATTTGTGATGTTCCGCCTTGAAATCGGTCATGCCGAAAACGTAGAACAAGCCGAGTTGAAACAATCCGACGGCAACGACGCAAACGATAAGAGCGACTGCGTGGGGCAGACGGGCGAACAATAAGTTTTTAGCTAATAGCCCGAGAAGCGTCGACGGAATTATAAATAAGCATGAAATCGAAATATAGGCGAGTATTTTCGGCTTTACGGGCGACACTTTATAAAGCAGAATTACGTTCGCTACGCTTGAAACGACGTAACTTATCGCCATGCCCGCTATAAGCGAATTTACCCCCAAATATTTAGGCAGAAAATAAATACACAGAAGCATTAACGACGCGCCCGAAAGGTAAAACAAAAGCGTCGTTTTCTCTTTGTTCAGAGAGTTCAGCATACTCGTCGAAATTATGGTAATACTGAGCGGCAGAGTCATAGCCGCGGCTTTTACCACGTAACTTCCCGCGATTTCGTCGTCGTATAAAAATACGCCTATCTCTCTGCCTAAACTTAAAAATATCGGAATTATAAGACAGGCGGCGAAGACGGAAAATTTGATTGCTTTTTCCACGTTGTTTTTTAACGTCGCATACTTTGCGGAGTAGTAGTTTGACGAAAGTTCGGGCACTAAAACTACCGCAAGCGAGCCTATAATCGTAGACGGCATCGATACGAGCGGAAACGCCATGCCGAATATTTTCCCGAATTCGCCTATTGCCGCCGAAGATCCCATTCCGTAATATATAAGTCTTGCGGGCAATAGTACGGCTATAAGGGTGGATATAAGCGAAGTTGCGGTACGCATCGAAGTTACGGGTACGGACGATACTATTAAGGGTTTTAATTGACTTTTCGGTTTTTTTATCCTTCCTCCGCGAATTAAAAATGCGATTGAAGCCACCGTAAACGAAAACAGGTAAGAAACGAGTACGGCTACGCCCGCAAATTTTACCCCCGTCATCATATCGGTGGTTAAGTTTACGAGAATAACCCCGACGACAGTCATTACGAATTCTTCGGCAAATTCTATTACGCTGTACGTTAAAAATCTCGAATTTCCCCAAAAAGAGCCGCGAAGTACGGCGTATACGGACGTAAAAATCAGCCCCGGAATCATTATCCGTAAGATAATTTTGCATCTGTCGTCCGAAAACAATAAATTAAGTACGCCGTTATCGAAAAGCGATAATAAGGTCAACGGGGCGGCGATTGCTATCGTCAATAATATTCCTGCCGTTACCGCTTCGCTCGTAACGTTTTTACCCGTTTCAGCCCTTGTTTTCGTTATAAGTCTTGAAACGGTGATAGGTATTCCGGACGAGGTAATCGTCATAAATAAACCTAAAACCGAAAGGGAAATCTGGTAAATACCTAAACCTTCCGCGCCTAATTTTCTCGATAAAAATATACGATATATAAACCCGAGAAATCTTTCCGCGAAAGAAAACGCGGTAACGTACGCAACCGTCTTGAATATATTTTTAATTTCTTTCACCTCGCCGTATGCCTGGGTTTGAATCGTTTTAATTCGGCATATTTTATGTTTATTAAAAATATAAATTTACTATGAATAAAAACGTAAAAATATTTGACAGTTCGGATATAAACGGGGTATTCGTATATAAGTTTTCCGTAAAAGACACGTTGCGTAACGTCGCGGAAAAATTCCATACGTCGGTCGGAGCGTTGGTTGCCCTCAACGGGATGACAGAACCACCGTCGGCAGGGGAGTATATTCTGGTCGAGAGGACCGAAGGTCGGCCTCATACCGTAAGTCCGGCAGAAACCATAGAAAACGCTAACGCCGCTTTCGGAAATAATTTATACAAAATAAAAATTAAAAACCGTATAGAATATTTTTACGTCGGGCAAAAAATTTTTCTGTAAAAATAAATACGGACAAGGGAAGTTCCCTCGTCCGTATTTATTACACCTAACGTATTGAAATGTAAAAGCGTGCGCTTTAATCAAGGAAGAAAGTCGTTAAATAAGCAATGAATTCGCTATTGGTGGGCTTTTCGGTTATTCCGAAATTTGCGCCGTAATAGTTGTTGGCGGTGCGGTTCAGTTTTCCTTTTTCGAATGCTACGGTTATCGCGTTTCTGATTCCTCGCTCGACTGCCGACGGAGTAGTGTTGAATTCTTTTGCAATAGCCGGATAAAGGCGCGACGAAATGTTTTGCAGAAGTGTCGGGTCGGCTACGCAGCGTTTTACCGCCGATAGCATGAAATTGTGCCCCGATAAGTTGGCGAATATTCCGATTTTTGTAAAGAAACCGGATACTTTACGTATGCCGTTATTCGAAGTTTTGATTTTAATCACTTCGGCTAAACGCATCAGGAACTCGTGCATTGTCATCGGTTCGGCAAATAACTTGCCGCCGAATATACATTCGACGTTGTTTCTGTAAAGAACCGTCAATATCGTCGGGTCGGGAGATTTAATCTGAATTCTGCCGATGCCGCTGACGTACGAACCTATGTGTGTGAAAAGTCTTTCGAATTTCCCGCTACCGTCCGGTTGAATGATAACGAAATCTTTGACTCGTAAAATCTCGCTTTTTATGATGTCGTCATCGAGTTTATACGAGTCTAGACAATTTGAAAGAGTGGACTCTCTTGAGATGTCCGTTCTTGCCTGCTCTGAGTTTGCGTCTGATGTTAAAATTACACCTAACATATTGTGTCTCCTCCGTATTACATACGTAAATTTTTATTGAAAACGATTGATTTATTTTTGTGTAACCATTTTCGTTTACAATTCTATTACTCAAAAAACAAGCTGTCAAGTATTTTTTACAAAAAATTAAAAATATTTTTTTATAAAATTCGTCGAGTATTGTCGAAATTTGTCGATTTGACCGAAAAATACGAATAATATGCTCGGCGATGCCGTATGCAAAGTTGAAAAGCGAAGAGGGATCTTTATATATCTTTCATTTTTACATAGTCGTTTGGTTTATATGAATATAAGCGTTTTGGTTGATTATTTATCATTAGTTTCGATATTATTTTTCAAAATTTGAAAATATCAAGGCAATAAAAAAGAGATAAGGGGTTCCATATCTCTTTTGGTTAAGATAGACCATAAATCTAACATTTAATGAAATACATTTAAGAGCAAAAAGAATTTTACCTGATATAATGAAGTTAAAAAAATATTCTAGTGGAAGTGGTAATGGTAGTGGTATAAGATTTATAATTGGAAAAAATGAATTAATAAATAGTGCAGATGTGCCATTTGATGATAGAGATCTAGTTAATTCTTATTTAATTAATATGATATGGATAAACCTCTGAACGTTCAGGGGTGAAATGGTGCAACCCCCTTGGTGGTGGCGGGCAACAAGGGCGGATAAACAGCATTAAAGAGCATAGAAAAAACGCGTCTGTTCCTGAAATCAGGAAC
>FR898426.1:0-1553 GCA_000437515.1 Acidiphilium sp. CAG:727
TGAACTTGTAACAAATCTCACAATCCCTGACGGCGTTACTTCTATTGATGATTGGGCGTTCAGGGGTTGCAGCAGTCTTACGAGTATAACAATCCCCGATAGCGTTACTTCTATTGGTGGTCGGGCGTTCAGGGGTTGTAGCAGGCTTACAAGCATAACGATCTCCGACGGAGTTACTTTTATCGGTGGTTATGCGTTCGATGATTGTAGCAGTCTTAAAACCGTATTTTACAAAGGGACAGCCGCGCAATGGGGCAAAATTTCAATCGGCTCGGATAACGGCTATTTAACGAGCGCAACAAAAATATATAATTACGATGACATTATAAGAAATTATTCGTTCGTTACAAATTGCGAACAAACGATTGAGCCGATTTCCGCAAAATATATAGAAACGCTTCCCGTAATAACTCGGAACGACTATTATTTCGGGGGGTGGTATGACAATGCAGAATTAAACGGCACGCCCGTTAATGCGCCTTATTACAGTAAAGAAAAAACTACACTCTATGCGAAATGGTGGACGGAAGAAGAATGGAATGAATTACATAACGGTACTTCGTTTGATAAAGCCTTTATTGCCGAAAGCGGAAAATCTTACATTGTAAATATCACAAGCGGCGAACAAGTCGTATATTTCGCTTTTACTGCAACCGAAAGCAAATCTTATACGATTCAATCTACCGGTAGTTGCGATACTTACGGAACTCTTTATAGTTCGTCTAAATCGTCGTTATCGACTGACGATGACAGCGGTAGCGGTAGCAACTTCTCAATAACGTATTCTATGTCGGCAGGCAATACGTACTACGTAGCCGTAAATTTTTTCTACGGTTCTTCCACTACCGGCTCGTTTACCGTACGATTTAGTTAAAAGATCGAGGTTTTGAATAATGAACAAAAAAAGCACAGCAATCGTAATAATATTCGTTAATGGAATTTTATCATGGTTAGTAGTTGCCATTCTTTTGGCTCTAAAGATAATTCCTGCTTACTTTAGTAAAGAAACACAAAACGTATTCAATAAAATAACTTCCTGTAGTTTAATATTACTTATAATGTTTTGTATATGTTCATTTTTTGCTTATCTTTTTCAAGAAAAAAATTTTTCTAATTACATACTGAAAGGATTTCAAACACTACTAAATTGGGTAAAAGAACATCAGAAAAATCTTATATCAATATGTTTTGCATTGACAATAATTTCTGCTGATGTTCACATATTGTTGTGGGTAGCAGCATTGTATTTAAGCATAATAATAACAATAGCATAACTTGTTAAAGGAGAAAAATATGACATATTTTTGGAAGTGGCTTGTAAGTTTATATCAGTCTGGACACAAAGTTGAAATTGTATTCAACGGAATTGTTTATGATACGGGTTTTGTATATAACTCCCAAAATGATATTTTAACGGCAAAATCGTCTACTAACAGCAACGCTTCTTTCGGGAGTTCAGGCAAAAATATCGTATATTACGTAATGTCAAATTTAATCAAAATAACTATAAACTGACAACAAAAATAAATCGAGGCGGGGTTGAAATGAGAATT
>FR898426.1:1581-12781 GCA_000437515.1 Acidiphilium sp. CAG:727
AAAACTCCCCCCCCCGCCTCGGTTTTTTATTCGTTATTTTACGTTTTTTATATACGCTCAATATGACACTTATATTATTATCCGCACTTCAATCTTCGGGATCGCCACGCTACGCTCGCGATGACAGTAAAAACGCACGTCATTGCGAAGGAGCAAAGCGACCGCGCAATGACAATTGTGTCATGTTGCGCGTAAGAGAAATATGACGCTTAACAAAACGCGTCATCGCGGCAAGACGGATTTTATTATTTTACGGCAAAATAAATCGCGTTTAAGAAATTTGAAAGATTTTTTTAAGAATTTAGTAAAACAATTGACTTAATTTTGACTATAAGATATAATATTGTAAGTTGGTCGACGGACGAAATTTATTCCGCCCGTAAGGCTGCTATAAACAAAATTTTGTAAATTATTTTACGGAGGTCGTTTTAATGAAAATCATGACTATCGACGGTAATCCCGCCGCCAGCCACGTTGCGTACGCGTTTTCGGAAGTCGCGGCTATATACCCGATAACCCCGTCTTCGCCTATGGCTGAAGTAGCGGACGAATGGGCTACCGCAGGCAGAACGAATATGTTCGGTCAGAAACTTCGTCTTGCCGAAATGCAGTCCGAAGCAGGCGCCGCGGGCGCGGTTCACGGTTCGCTCAGCGCAGGCGCGCTTACGGTTACCTATACCGCTTCTCAGGGCTTGCTCCTTATGATTCCGAATATGTACAAGATTTCGGGCGAGTTGCTCCCCTGCGTATTCCACGTCAGCGCGAGGGCGTTAGCCGCTCATTCCCTCAACATCTTCGGCGATCACTCGGACGTTATGGCTTGCCGTCAGACGGGTTTTGCCATGCTCGCTTCCAATTCCGTTCAGGAAGTTATGGATCTCGCGCTCGTCGCTCACCTTTCGACGCTTAAAGCGAAGGTTCCTTTCCTTCACTTCTTCGACGGTTTCAGAACGAGCCACGAAGTTTCTAAGATCGAAGCGATCGATTACGAGGATATGAAGAAACTCGTCGATCTTAAAGATATCGAAGATTTCCGTTCCCGCGCGCTCAACCCCGAACACCCGATTCAGAAAGGTACGGCGCAAAACAGCGATACTTACTTCCAGAACAGAGAAACCGCCAACGCTTATTACGAAGCAACCCCGGCAATCGTTCAGAAGATGATGGACAAGGTTTCGGCTTTGACGGGCAGAAGTTATCACCTTTTCGATTACGTAGGCGCGCCCGACGCGGAAAACGTAGTCGTTATTATGGGCAGCGGAGCCGAAGCGATAGAAGAAACCATCGCTAAAATGAACGGCGAAGGTCATAAGGTCGGCGTTCTGAAAGTCAGACTTTACCGTCCGTTCGCGGCGAAAGCGTTCGTCAAGGCTCTCCCGAAAACCGTAAAGAAAATCGCGGTACTCGACAGAACGAAAGAACCCGGCTCGCTCGGCGAACCTCTTTATCTCGACGTATGCGCCGCTCTCGCGGAAAACAACAAGAAGAAAATCAAGGTTTACGGCGGAAGATACGGTCTCGGTTCAAAAGAATTCAACCCGTCCATGGTTTACGCGGTTTACAAAAACCTCGAACAGGCTAAGCCGAAGAATCACTTCACTATCGGTATTTACGACGATATAACCAACACTTCGCTCGACTTCTCGACTCAATACAACGCCGCGCCCGCAGGCACGATCAGTTGTAAGTTCTACGGTCTGGGTTCGGACGGTACGGTCGGCGCGAACAAGAACTCGATCAAGATTATCGGCGACCATACGGATATGTACGCTCAGGGTTACTTCTTCTACGACAGTAAGAAGTCGGGCGGTATAACCGTTTCGCACCTTCGTTTCGGTAAGACTCCGATTCAGTCGTCCTACCTTATCGACGCCGCCGACTTCATCGCATGCTCGCAACCCTCTTACGTTACGAGATACGATATGGTTACCGACCTTAAAGAAAACGGCAAGTTCCTCCTTAACTGCGAATGGACTACCGCCGAAGAACTCGATGCCAACCTTCCCGCGGCGATGAAAGTTACGCTTGCGAAAAAGCACGCGAAACTCTTCGTTATCGACGCTATAAAGATCGCTCAATCGATAGGTCTCGGCGGAAGAACCAACGCTATCATGCAAGCCGCGTTCTTCAAGATCAACCCCGAAATCATGCCTTACGCCGAAGCGGAAGACTGGATGAAACAATACGTCAAGAAGTCCTACGGCAAGAAAGGCGACGCGGTCGTCAACATGAACTACGCCGCTATCGACAAAGCCGCTTCCGAACTCAAAGAAATAGCCGTTCCCGCAGAATGGGCAAACGCCACGACCGGCGCTTCTCCCGTCAAACTTGCGGACGATAAATATTTCCAAGAAGTTATTCATCCGATACTTGCTCTTCAGGGCGACAAACTTCCCTCGTCCGCGTTCAACGCCGACGGACACGTTCCTACCGGCACGACCAGATTCGAAAAACGCGGCGTAGCGGTTAAAGTACCCGCGTGGAACGCCGAAAATTGTATTCAGTGTAACCAGTGCGCGTTCGTTTGCCCGCACGCTTGTATCCGCCCCGTTCTCGTAAAAGACGGAACGGAAGTTCCCGCTTCGTTCGCGACCAAAGCCGCGATCGGCATGAAAGGATATTCGTACAGAATGCAGTTGAGCCCGCTTGACTGTATGGGTTGCGGCGTATGCGCCAACATCTGCCCGACCAAGGAAGACAAGAAGGCTCTTACGATGATCCCGCTCGAAAAGGTAGTCGCGGAAGAAACCGTAAACTACGAATTCAGCGAAAAACTTCCCAAAGTAGACACCTCGGTGTTCAAACCGACCACCGTCAAAGGTTCTCAGTTCAACAAACCGCTCTTTGAATTCTCGGGCGCGTGCGCGGGCTGCGGCGAAACTCCTTATATCAAGGTTATCACGCAGATGTTCGGCGACCGCATGGTCGTAGCCAACGCTACGGGCTGCTCGTCCATTTACGGCGGTTCGTCCCCGACGTGCCCCTACACCAAGAACGAAGAGGGTAAAGGTCCCGCATGGGCTAACAGTTTGTTCGAAGACAACGCCGAATTCGGTTACGGCTTCAACCTCGCTTACGCTCAAAGACGCGGTCGCCTCGGCGCAATTTTTGGAAAGGGTCTCGAAACCGGGCTNNNNGGGCTCTCGAACTCGGTCTCGGCGGACGAGTCGGCGACGCGTTCAAGAAATGGCTTGCCAATAAAAAGAGTGCGGAAATCACCAAAGAAGTTCAGAAAACCCTCGAAGTTTCGCTCTATTCGGCGATTAAGAACAACAAGGGCGAACTTAAAGAAATACTCAAAACCGTTCAGAATTCGCTCGATTGCGTAGTCAAGAAGTCCATCTGGATCTTCGGCGGCGACGGTTGGGCTTACGACATCGGTTACGGCGGACTCGATCACGTTCTCGCTCAGGGCGAAGACGTCAACGTACTCGTCGTAGACACCGAAGTTTACTCCAACACGGGCGGACAGGCAAGTAAAGCGACTCCTACCGGCTCGGTTGCGAAATTCGCCGCGGGCGGCAAGAGAACGAAGAAGAAAGACCTCGGCATGATGGCTATGAGTTACGGCTACGTTTACGTCGCTCAATGCGCTATGGGTTCGAACAAACAGCAATTCCTTAACGCTATCACCGAAGCGGAAGCGTACGACGGACCGTCGCTTATCATCTGCTACGCGCCTTGTATCAACCACGGTATCAACATGGCGAACTCGCAGAACGAAGAGAAGAAAGCGGTCGACGCTGGCTACTGGCACCTTTACAGGTACAACCCCGAAAAAGTCGGCACCGAAGTCAATCCGTTCACGCTCGACAGCAAAGATCCCACCGCAAGTTATCAGGACTTCATTTTAGGCGAAAACCGTTACGCTACGCTTAAAAAAGCGCAACCCGAACTCGCCGAAAAACTCTTTGAAAAGAGCGAAGAAGACAACGAAGAGCGTCTTGCGAAGTATAAGAAACTCGCAGGCAAAGAATAATAAATTATTCTATAAAAAAACAAGGCGGACGCAAATTTGCGTCCGCCTTGTTTTAATACCGTCATGTTGAACGTGATCAGACGGTATCTTTAATTTTATTCTCTTCTTTTTCCCATTTTTTGAGTTGTAAAAAGTAAAACAGCATTCCGAAAATCGCCGTTAAACTTTCGGCTACGGGAAAGGCTATCCAGGTGTAATCGAGCCCTATCAGGGAAAAGAGATAAAACAACGGAATAAGCCCGAAAATCTGTCTTAAAAGAGTTAAAAACACGCTCGGGAAAGATCTTCCTATGGATTGAAACAGCGTAGGTATCATAAAACTGAAAATAGCGGGAATAAAACTCAACCCTATTATCGGAAAAGCCCTTTTACCTATTGCGAGAACTCTTTCCGTTTTATTGAATATAGATATTATCGGTACGGGTAAAAATTCAAAACACAATACTCCTATAAGCATCGTAACCGCGCTTACGACGAACGAGCAATTCATTATCGATTTTATTCTGTCGTATCTCTTTATCGCGTAATTATAACTTATTACGGGTACTATGCACGTTTGAAGCCCTATCAGAGGTATCCAGAAAAACGACTGAACTTTATAATACAGCCCGAGTACGATAACCGCTTCGTTACAAAAAGTTGCGAGTATGGCGTTCAGCGCGACTATGTACACGGTAAAGGCGAACTGCATCAAAACAGACGGGTAGCCGTAACCGTATATCTTTTTTATATAATGACCGAAATTTTTGAGTTCCGGCGGTTTTCTGAACCCTTTAATTCCGGTTATGACAGCCGCTATAACCTGACCTAATACGGTAGCGACGGCAGCGCCCGCTATACCCATTTCGGGAAATATCCACCACCCGAATATCAGAACGGGGTCTAATATAACGTTTACGACCGCGCCCGTTATCTGCGCGATCGTCGGCAAAATCATATTTCCTTCCGCCTGATGTACTTTCGTGAATATTCCTTCGGCGAAAACTCCCAAACCACCTACGCAAACTATTATTCCGTAAGTAAAAGCGTACTCTCTCGCGGTTTCGTCCGTGCATTGAAAATTTATAAAAGGTTTAATTATAACTACCGACAAAAGCGAAAAGATTATCCACATTATAATTGAAAGGACCGCGCCGACGCCCGCAGTTTCGTTGGCTTCTTTCTCTTTTTTTTCGGCGTAAAGTTTAGCCATGTACGTATTTACACCCACGCCCGTACCGACCGCCAGAGCGATTATAACGAGTTGCATCGTATATATGACCGAAAGAGCGTTTATTCCGTTACCCGAAGGGTCGTATTTACCCACGAAAAGGCTGTCCACTACGTTATAAAGGGATTGAATAAGTAACGCCGCCATAACGGGCGGCGCAATTTTCAGTAATATTTTTATAGGTTTTTCCGTTCCGTAGAACAGCGGATCTCTTTGTTTTACCATAGTTTTTTATTATATATTTTTTTCATACTCCAATCCTCGGGATTGCTTCGTTTCACTCGCAATGACGTACCGTTACAACGGTTTCTTTTTAATTTTTCCGTTTGCGCGGGGGTATAAAGAAGGCGTATTTTTTACTTTTTCTACCTCTATAATATTACGTTTTCCTTCGTCATTAGGCAAAGAAAACTCGTATACGTTCGTTATTTTTCCGCCTAAAAGGTCTATTGCCGGCTTCGCTTCTTCCGTTTCTTCGGCGGCGTTGCCTTTATACGCGACGAATTTTCCGTTTACTTTTACGAAAGGCATACAGTACTCGGATAAAACGTTAAGCCTTGCCACCGCGCGGGCGATACAATAATCAAACTTTTCGCGATAATTTTTATCGTTGCCGAGTTCTTCCGCACGACCGTTTATTATTCTTACTTTTTTCAAACCCAACTCTTTAACGACTACGGATAAAAATTCGCATTTTTTTTCGGTTGCTTCCAGAAGAGTAAATGTAAGGTCGTCGCGTAAAATTTTATTCGGAACGGACGGGAACCCTCCTCCCGAACCTATTTCCATTATATCCGCGTTGTGGATAAATTTATCCACATATAAACAACTGTCAAGAAAGTGTTTAATCTCTATCTGATCGTCGCTTAAAATAGAAGTTAAGTTAAATTTCGAGTTATATTCTTTGAGTAAAGAAGAGTATTCTTTGAATTTTTTCTCTTTTTCGTCCGTCAACTCTATATTATACTTTTCGAATAATTCTTTCATAAACAAGATTTTAACATTTTTACCGCGTTTGTCAACTACTTTTCCACTATTTTCTTATTTTAATCTTTCTGCCTTTTTTTTCTTGCTTTTTTGGGCGTTATTATATATAATATATAGGAGATAATTTTAATACTGCAGGTAATCGGAATATATTTTTTATCCGTAAAGATATATTCCTGTGGACAAGCCTTCCGTTTGTATACATTTCTACCTTTTTACGGTTTTTAATAAACAGTATTTCCACCGCTTATCAAAAGCCGAAAATTAAGGTAAAATCGAAAATTTTATCGCTTAAAAATAAAGTTTTCCACAAATCGACAGTTCCTATTATTACTTCTACTTAATAAAAAAAAATATATATCTATCAATCGGAAAAAGGAGCAAAAATGAAAATGATCGTAAACGGCAACGATTTATCGAACGCCGTAATGAAAGTGTCGAAGGCTATCAGCGTAAAGACTACCAATCCGATACTCGAAGGAATCAAACTTTCTGTAAGAGGGGATAATCTTACGCTTACCGCCACCGATATGGAGATAGGAATAGAAAAGACCATTCCTTGCGAAACTTTTATGGAAGGAGATATAGTAGTTCCGGGTAAAATGTTTGCCGAACTCGTAAAAAAACTCGAAAACGAAAACGAAGTAGAGTTCTTCCTCGAAGAAGCAAACAGAATAAAAATAGTATACGGCGACAGCGTCGTTTACCTTTCTTCTCTTTCCGCGGACGAATATCCGTCGCTTAAAAAGAACCTTCGCGAAAAGTGGATAAATCTTTCAAAGAAGTGTTATAAAGACGCGGTAAACAAAACCGTGTTCGCTTGTTCTACGGACGAATCACGCCCTATACTTAAAGGATGTCTTTTCGAGGTTAAAGGGGGAGATCTTAAATGCGTAGCGCTGGACGGATTCAGAATGGCGGTGGCGAAAGTTCCCCTTATATCGGCAAGCGGAGATTTCAAGATGATTATTCCCTCGCGCGCTCTCGGCGAAATTTCGAGAATGCTCGAAGAAGAAGAGGGAGAAATAACTATCGTTTCGGAAGATAATTCGTTGATGGTGGAAGAAAATAACACCGTTTTCGTAAGCAGACTGTTAGAAGGCGAATTTATAAACTATTCGCAGATTATCCCTACCGAATTCATTACCGAAGTTACGGTAAACAGGAACGCTCTTATAAGCGGTCTTGAAAGGGCGACGGTAGTAGCGAAAGATTCCAGAAACCTTATAAAACTCGAAATAAGGGAAAAATTCGTAAACATAAAGGCTAATTCCGAAAAAGGAAACGTCAACGAAAACGTACAGATCAAGTGCGTAGGTAAAGACCTCGATATAAACTTCAACTCGAAGTACATAGTAGACGCTTTGAAGGCTTCGCCCGACGAATACGTGAATTTCAAGTTCGTCGGAGAAATCGCCCCCGCGATAATTACCCCCTTTGCAGGCGACGATTACGTATTTTTGGTACTTCCGATAAGAATAAATTCTTAAAAGAACGATATTAAAGTTGACAAACGTAAATAAAAAAAGTATAATTTCAAAAGCAATAATCGGCGTAATATAATTTTGCGCGGAAAAATACAGGAGTAAAATCATGAAAAGAACTTATCAACCCAAAAAGAAAACCAGAAACAAAGTACACGGATTCAGAAAGAGAATGTCTACCACCGCAGGCAGAAAGGTATTAAAGAGAAGAAGAAACAAAGGACGTAAACGTCTTACCTATTGATTTGATTAACAGATTAAAAAGAGAGAGCGATTTTAATAAAGTTTTTTCCAAGGGGAAAAGAGTTTACTTAAAAACGCTCGCTATGCTTTATATTAAAAGCGACCAACTTAAAATAGGTTATTCCGTAAGTAAAAAGCACGGACACGCGGTAGTGAGAAACAGAATAAAGAGATTGCTACGCGCCGCTACGAGAGAGGTTTTCAAAGATTACGAGACCCCTCTCTATATAGTATTTATGCCAAAGAAACGCGACGAATATTCTTACGACGAGTTTTTGTCGGATATCCGTTCGGCGTATAAACAATTGCCGTCCGTAAAATGTTGTATAAAATAAGCCCTATCAACAAGTTTTGCATAAAGGCGTTGAAGTTTTATAAAAGATTTATATCCGTACCCTTAAGAGCCGGTTGTATATTTACCCCGTCTTGCAGCGTGTATTCGATGGAAGCGTTTATAAAACACAACTTTTTTGCGGCTTTGGGGCTTACTATATGGCGAATTTTAAGATGTAACAGGATAAACAAAGGCGGGTTCGATCCCGTTCCGGAAAACCCCAACTATAAAAAGTGGTTAATGTAGTCGTTTTTTGATAAAACAGGAGTAAAATGTTAGAAAATTTATTACTTTCGGGCGTAGGCGTAAACCTTATAGGTTCGCTCGGTTCTTTGCCGAACGTAAAATACGCCTGGCTTTTGCAGATTATCGAATCTTTGATAAACGCGGTAGTCGACGTAGGTGTAGGTATTATCGTTTTCACGATTATACTTAAACTTATAACCCTTCCGCTCGATATTTTTTCAAGGGCTTCGATGAAGAAAAACGCTCTCAAAATGGAAATGATGAGAGACGACCTTGAAAAATTACAGAAACAATACGCGAATAATAAGCAACTCTATCAGCAGAAAATGATGGCTCTTTATAAAAAGAACGGTTATTCTGCTCTTATGCCGTGTCTTCCGACGATAGTTTCGCTCGTATTTTTCATTATCGTCATAGGCGCGTTCAGTTCGTACTCTCGTAAAGCCGACTTCGAAGTTTTCAGACAGATGCAATCTGCTTACGACCAGGCGATAGTTAAAGAAGTCGACGGAGAACCCGTTTATAACGAAAATTACATCGTAAGGGTGGAAGATAAAGACAGTACGCCCGATAATCCTAAATACACTTATTACGTAAACGTAGACAACGCGGTTAGAAATTACTCCTCTCTCGTAAGTTATTTCGATTTAACGGGTATAGATTATACCGAGGTCGACGCGAAAGCAAACGTAAACAATTACGTCCTTAAAGCAAATTACGATTCGACTAACGGTTACGACGCCAACTTCATTACCGAATTGAGAAAATTTTCGGGTAAAGAGTTTAACGTTTACTTCGTTTCGGAAGGAGAAGGAAAAGATACCGTTTATACCGGCAAATTAAACTTCGCTCACCAAAAAATACAGTCGGAGTTGATAAATTTCGCCGTAAACGATTTCGTTAAAAACAAACTTAGCAATCCCGAAATACAAGATCTTCTCAAAAAAGACGAAAACGGTAAAATGGCGTTGAGTTACGACGAAGAAACGAAAGTTTATTCTATCGCCGATATAAATCTTTTCAAAGAAAAGACAGATAAAATAAACGCTTATATAAACGAAAATTCGGGAGAATTCGATGCTCTTATCTATCTTAAAAAAGAATATAAAGATTCTACCGAAACCGACGAAACGGCAGGTACTCTTAGAAAGATAGAAATAGCGAATGCCGTTTTCAGTCGCGACCTCGTCGATTTCGTAGCCGAAAGTTACGCAACCGAGAATATATACGTTCCCGCACGCAAGGCGGCGAAAGAAAGTTATAAAAAACACAGAAGCAGTTCGGTCGTCTTCCCGTGGGTTAAAAACCTCTGGGTCGTCGACAGTCCGTTCAAACCCGCTATTCCCTCTTACTCGGAACTCAAATCTACCTTGAAAATCAGCGAAAGACAACTTTCGCAGAAGAAATACGACGAACTTACCGCCGACCTTAAAGAATACAAACAAACGGGTTTCGGCAAAGGTAACGGTCTGTTTATACTCGTTGCGCTGTCTATTATTACCATGCTTTTGTCTACGGTAATAATGAACAAGACTCAGAAGACGCAGATGGAACTTTCGTCCGTAGACGGAGCGAACGGACAGGCGGCTACCCAGCAGAAGATTATGACCTGGATAATGCCGATTATGTTCGGTATATTCGCGTTCATCTATTCCGCGGGTTTCTCGATTTACATGGTAATGAGTTCGATTCTTTCCACGGTATTCACTTTGGTTATCAATTTCTGCGTGGAAAAGGCGTTCAAGAACAAAATAATTAAAAAACAAGCCGAAGAAACGAGCAAAGCCCGTTACGGCAAAAGAAGATAAAGGAGCAAAAAAAGATGCCTACCTATTACGGTAAAACGGTCGAAGAAGCGATCGAAGAGGGCTTGAAAGAATTAGGCATTACCGCCGAACAAGCCGAAATCAAAATTATAGAAGAAGCGAAAAAAGGATTTTTGGGTATCAATTCCAAAAAGGCGGAAGTAGAAATCAACGCAAAAAAGACCGACGGAGAAAGAGTAAAAGCGTTTTTGGAAGGTCTTTTTCCGATAATGAAAGTCAACGCAAAATGCAACCTCCTGGAAGAGGACGACAAAATAGTCGTAGAAGTCGTAGCCGAAAGATCTCAACAGGTTATAGGTTATCGCGGCGAAACTCTCGACGCCCTTCAGACTTTGGCGGGCGCGGTTGCCAACATCGGCAGAGAAGATTACAGAAGAGTTGTCGTAGACTGTGAAAATTACAGAGAAAAACGCGAAGACACTCTTAAAAGTTTAGCCGAAAAACTCGCCGACAGAGCGGTAAGAGAAGGAAGAAAAGTCATACTCGAACCCATGGCTCCGTACGAAAGAAGAATTATTCACTCCGCCCTTGCCGACAGGAAAGACGTAACCACCGAATCGGACGGAAAAGAACCTAACCGTCATGTGGTGATCGTTCCCGGCGAACTTACGAGCGACGAGCCTATCGACGCTTCTTTTAAGGGTAAACGCGGCGATTCCGGCAGAAACGACCGTAGAACCGGACGCGGCGATCGCGGCGGTTTCAGGGGCGGTAAAAGCGGTTACGGAAGGGATAATCGCGGCGGCTTCAGAGGTAACGGAAACCGCGGAGAACGCGCTCCCCGTCAACCAAGACCCAAGACGAGCGGCTGGGGAACTTTCCTCGGTAACGCCAACGAAAAAAAAGACTGAAAACGAATTAATATTCAAGGCGGGCGGAAGAAAAATTTTC
>FR898427.1:0-3566 GCA_000437515.1 Acidiphilium sp. CAG:727
TTTCATACTGGGCGTGATACTGCATAAAACGGTCTTACCGTACTGTAAAGTACGCTTTCAACCGTTTTATTTGTCCGGCATAGGTAGTTGCCGTATTCAATTAAGAAATAACCTTGCCCGGGTGAGCAAGGTTATCTTTTTTTATATTATTCGTTCCTGAATATTTTGCGTTTTTTATTCGCTCTGCGTTTCTTGTTTAAGCAGAGTCGCGTAGCGAAGCATTTGTTTGCGGGAAGAAACGCCGAGTTTTTCCAGAATATTGTGGTTGTGGAATTTGAGCGTGCTTTCGCGGATACGAAGAACGTCGGCGATTTCTTT
This sequence comes from Acidiphilium sp. CAG:727, assembly GCA_000437515.1. Classification (GTDB taxonomy): domain Bacteria; phylum Bacillota; class Clostridia; order Christensenellales; family Borkfalkiaceae; genus UBA10281. The sequence goes on from FR898427.1 coordinate 319, forward strand.
TGCGCTTTTGCCGTTCAGATAGAGATCGAAAACCGTCTTTTCCGTTTTCGTAAGTTCTTTCAGACCGGTTTTGAATGCTTCGTAGTCGTCGGGGTCTATCTCGTTTTTCCTGGAATAAGCCAGCCGTTCGATCTCGGTTTGCCGCTTTCCGATTTCGGTGGTCTGGTTTTCGGTTACGAGCGCAAGTTCTTCGTTACGGCGTTTCAGATTTTCCGTTTCGAGGTCGCGAAGTTTATCCTGTTCGGCAAGATAGACGAATAAGTCGTCGATTTCGATAATATCGGATTTCGTTCCGGAATGCTCCTGCATACGTATTTGTTCAAGACTTTTTATTACCGGCGAAACGAATTTCCGCGAAAATATTACGCAAAGTACGACGGCGGAAAACACCAGCAGAAAGCATACCAATACGATTTTAGTAACGTTGACGGCAACGGTTTTATCGAATTCGCTTTTCGGTTGCATAACTGCAAGTGTGTAGGACGTATCGCATATTATAACTTCTTTTTTTGCGGATACGAAGGTGTTTTCGCCGGAAAACTCCGTGAGAGTGCCGTTTATTGCTTTGGGAACGAGCGTGCCGCTCGGTTTCAGAGAATAGCCGCCGAGTACGCCCGACCAGAATGCGTTTTCACAGTCGATTTTGCCGTCTTCGGTCGTTTTTGAAAACGTGCAGGTAAGTTGCTCTAATCTCGTAGGTTGGGCGAAGAAATCTTTGAAGTAATTTTTCGAGATTTCAAACCCGCAAACGCCGTAATACGAGCCGTCTGCGCCAAACAGCGGGGTCAGGAACGCCATTGCTTCTTCGCTCGTTCCGTTAAGAGTAAAAGCGTCGGTCAGCATCGATTTTTTTTCTTTGACGATCGTTTCGTTGAAAAAACTTTTTACTTGCGGCACGAAATCGATTTTGAATTCCAATCGCCACTTACGATGGGGCATTATGCCGTTTTTTCTTCCGAGTTCCGCGACTCCTCTAAATAGCAGCAGCGTTTCGTCCGTGCGGTCAAGAGTACTGCGTTGAAAGTATAATCCGGTTCTGGATTTATCCGAGTCGGTTTTGCCCGTATTTACGGTTGCGTTAAGCATTATAAAAGCGCCGGATGCGTCTGCCTTCAGCAACTCCTCTTTAAGTTTCGGGAAAAGTTCCTTTTGTACTCCTTCCGTATATAGTTGAGAATCGTTCAGCGCGCTTACGTGAATTCCGTTTTTGGACAGATACTCGTCTACTATGGCCGCAGAATCGTTTGCGAGCATCTCGCTCATCATCGAAAGATCGTCGAAGTATTTTTCGATTTGTCGCGTATAAAACTCGTTTTGAAAAGTCAGATTGTTCGAATATTTTTTCGTCGTCGTAGAAAATTGCCCTACGAAAAACAAGCCCGCCGCGATAAACGTAACGACAACGAGAACCAGCGTAAGCATATATAACGACAGTTTACGCCACATAGACGTTTTCTTTTTTTTGAAGTCTATAATTTTCATCCCCGTTTGCTCCGACTGTATTTCCGCTTAGCCGACGGCGTAAAGCGCGGCGTTTAATTCTTCGACGATCTGCTCGCAGGTTTCGCCTTTTCCGTATCTGGATTCGAGAGAGTTCTGGATATTACGGATTTTTTCATACAAAGCGTACACTTTGGCGTAATAGCCTTCGATACTCGGTTCTTTCTTAAAAGAGCAGGTTGCCACGGTCGTCTTCAGAGCCTTATAAAGGTTCCGGTAAGCGTCCGACTTAAAAGAGTTATCGGAGATTTTGTCAAAAGCCCCCGTTCTTACGGGCATATAACCCGTCGAAAGAACGAAATCGAGGTTGCGTTGTTCCGCCGTAAACCACTTGGCAAAAACCGTCGCCGCTTCGGCTTTTACAGCCGTCGTTTTATAAGCGCCGAGCCCTACGCCCGATTGCGTCGCGACCTTTTGTTTGCCCGTCTGTTGCGGCATGGGTAAAACTTTCAGATTCATGGGTTCCGACGTATTGTCGGGGTAGGTTATTTCGTCGTTATAATAGAGTACGGACGCCGAAGAGCCGATACCTGCGCAGGTCTGCCCCGTCATAACCTGCGTGTTCGAGTACATATCGGATACGACTATATGCCCTTTGGCGATAGCCGTGGCAAACATATCGTACGCATTTATCAGAGCGGAGTTTTCCGCAGTATACCAGCCGTCTTTATAAGAAATATTCTCTCCGTCGGATATAGCGCACAGTTCGGCAATCCTTATCAGATAATCTATTGCGCAGAACGGTTTGCCGCCCGACCAGTCGTAATATTTTTCGGCGACGTTAAAAAAGCCTTTCCAGGTTCTGAGGTCGGAAAAGGAAACGTTCTTGGCGGCTGCGAATCTGTCAAAAACTCCGCCGGCGATAAAAAGCATATAAGTCGATTTCGAAACGGGGAAGACCGAAAGATTGTCGTCTACTATTCCGTCGGTCAAAAAGTCCGGGACGAAATCGTCAAGTTCGGACCGCGAAAAATAATCGTTCCAATTCAGAAGATTATCGGCGCCCAGGCTGCGCGCGTCGGCGGAATGGCAAAAGAACAGATCCGGCATTTCTTTGGACCCTGCCTTGTTCGTTTGCGCGTCTTTCAGTTTTTTACCGATCTGCGATGCGTTGGACATCAGCGTGACGTTTATAACGATCCCCTTTTTTTTGCCGACGGTTGCGTTGAATTGCCCGATGAAATCGTTCATAGGCGAATTGACTTGTTCGCCGTAAACGTGCCACATCGTAAGCGTCGTCGGTTTTTTGGGGTTCAACAGGGTATTATTTTTTTTGCAGGCAAAATGAGTAAAGCACGTTGCGAGCGTCATCGCAATTGCGATAAACGACGAAATAATTTTTTCGGTCCTGCATTTCATATCGATTTTCATCTCCGAATTCGTGAGCGTTTGCCCGCCCGATTTTCATTTTTTTTGATTTTTTTTCGGTTTCCCCCACCTTTTTGAAGTTTGGGTGGGGGAAAATTTATAGTGTTTTTGCTATACTGACTGTGCTTCAAACGTTGCAACCATATACAATATATCATACATACGCGCGAATGTCAATTCGCTATTGCAACAACGGGCAAAATATCACAAACGATAAAACGGATATAAAGGAGTTGCGATTATGACGCACGACACGAAAAAAACGAAAATATTTACGCTTACTTTGGCGCTGGTCGCGTGCCTCGCGGCAATATTCGTCACTGCAACGGGCAAGCCGCAGTCGGCGCGCCGCCAAACGGCGACGCGCGACACGCACGTGG
>FR898427.1:3594-9578 GCA_000437515.1 Acidiphilium sp. CAG:727
CGTTCGCAAAAGCGGACGGCGGCGACAGCCTCGCTTCCGTTTTTGAATTCGAGGACGAAACGGAAAGAACGCTCAGAGTGCCCGCAGACGCGAACTATACTGTAACGCTTACATATGTGCACAAAGTCAAAGACGGACAAACAATAAAGTTGTGGGAAAAAGACGATGCGTCGCTCCCGTGGAGCAGAGTCGAAACTCAATTTGTAGAGCAGAACGTTGCGTACCGTATTCGCGTTCGTTTCAAAACGAATGACGGATATAAACTGATTAGGAATGCGGCTCAATTGAGAAGCAATATGCAAGTTTTGGGCGCGGAACTCGGCAAAGGCAAAGATATAGAAATTTGGGATTCCGCAGGAATGAATAGCATTTCAACGATAGTTGACATGGATTTCCTTATTACAAGAGGGATGACCTATATTGGCAATATACAAACCGTATATCCCGAAATAGGCAAATCAAAGACGGGTACTATCGGCACTGAAAGTGTAGACACCGGGTTTTTTATAAGCGGCGCGCCCGCTCCATATACTTATAAGGCAAAGATTGCTCCCATAGGAATGGAAATTCAGACAAGTAACGTTTTTGACAAATCAAACTGTTACTATCAAATAACCGCCGTCAACTCTATGGATTATGGCACGATGTATATCACCGCAACGGCAGCGAACGGAAAGACTTGCGATATTCCCGTTAAGATTGCGGCAGTATCCGGCGGACACGAGCATACTTGGAGCGATTTCAGGAAGATAGATTTCGAACATCACGGCTACACAAAATGTACCGATCCTGCGTGTCCCGGTGTTGCCCCTGCTTTTGACAAAGGCTCGCAATACGCAGTACACGAGTTTGTTGGCGGTTGTACCGAAAAATGCACGACGTGCGGCAATCTTAACAATCCTAACGCAAAACATAATCTTAAATTTGTTGCAGAAACTCCCGCAACTTGCATCGCAGGCGGTATGAAAGCGCACTATACGTGCGAAGGGTGCGGAAAGTTCTTTGACGAGGACAAAAACGGAACAACCGAAGCAGCGGGAACTATCCCCGCAACCGGCGCCCATAACTAAACTATCCCCGCAACCGGCGCTCATAACTATGGCGCGTGGGTAAGCAACGGCAACGGAACGCATACCCGCACTTGTACGGCGGGCAGCCATTCCGAAACGAAAAACTGTTCCGGCGGAACGGCAACTTGCGAAAACAAAGCGGTTTGTAAAGTCTGCGGCGCGGAATACGGCGAAAAACTCGGTCATAACTATGGCGAAGTAAAATACACTTGGACGGACAACACTTGCAAAGCGGAAAGAGTTTGCAAGCACGACAACACACATATCGAAAGCGAAACGGTAACCGCAACAGGAACGACAATCACAGCGGCAACCTGCACAGAAAAAGGCAAAATGAAATATACCGCTACCTTTGTAAATACTGCGTTTACTATGCAAGAAAAGGAAGTCGATATTGATTTTGTTCCACATACTTTTGGTGAGTGGAAAGACGAAATTCCCGCAACAACGGAAGACTTTGGCACGAAAGGACATAAAGATTGCTCGGTTTGCGGAAGACACTTTGATAAAGACGGCAACGAAATCACCGAACTTAGAATTGCCAAAATCGGCACGCATAACGTGGTAATAAACGGCGAAAGCAAATTCTATGCACACGACGAAAGCGTAACCGTAACGGCAGAAGATAAAGAAGGCAAGGTGTTCAAAGGATGGCAGGACGCAAGCGGAAAAATCGTAAGCGCAAAAAAGAGTTATACGTTTAAGGTTACGGGCGAAACGTTTCTTACCGCCGTATATGAAGATGCTCCCGTTGCAAAGAAAGGACTGCCCGGCGGAGCGGTTGCCGGCATAGTAATAGGTTCGACTGCGGTCGCGCTTTTCGGCGGATTCGCAATCTTCTGGTTTGCGGTGAAGAAAAAGACTTTTGCCGACCTTGCAGCGGCAATCAAAGGATTTTTCGGGAAAAAATAAAAGCGGATTATTCGCATGGCAATTTAACGAAACGATTTATCAATAAGGAGGAAAAAATGATGAAAAGGAAATCACTTATAACTATTTTTGCGACGCTTACGTTGCTCGTGTTTGCCGTTTCGGCGTTCACCGCATGCGCCAAAACCGAAAAAACCGTCGTCGGGAACGAATACACCGTTACGTTCGACAGCAAAGGCGGCAGCGCGGTAAAACCGGTTAAGGCAAACGCAGGCGCGACAATCACGGCCCCGACCGCGCCGACCAAAGACGGTTTTGCTTTTGCGGGCTGGTACGAAAGCGCGGACGGCGGAGTAACGCTTTCCGATACGGAATTCGTATTTGCGTATATGCCCGCAAGATCGTTCACGCTTTACGCAAAGTGGGCGACTGCCGACATCAAGGGCAAGACTTTCAATAAAGTCGACGCAACAGTCGAGTGGGAGTCCGAAGCCGTCAAGAAAGCGCTCCTTAAAGAAATGGAAATGACGGAGGAGCAATATATTCAATTCGTCGATGCATCAAAGATCACGTTTGAGTTTGCGGCTGACAAAAATACCGCGACGGTGACCTATGATCAAGGACCGGGCGGAGAAGGCGGTCAAGGCAGATTCGTGGTGCTGTATAAAATTAAAGGTACTGCCATCGTGTTTTACGACAGCCAGGAAGATATGGAACAAGAAATCCCCGCTCACAACTACGGATTGCTTGCCGGCTCGACGTTCGAGTTGTCCGCAGATAAAACGACTATTATACAGACCAATACCGAACCGGGTCTGGGTACATACAAATATAAGTATAGCGTTTTCGTGAAATAACCCGGCAAATGCGCGCCCTGCGAACGAAAGGGCAAAAGCCTGCCTATAAGTCGATTATCGGCAAAACGGCAGGTAAAGAATAATTTTACTACAAACAGAAATCAAAGCGCGATTTTTTGAATCGCAAATCCCGACGGCGGATTAAAAGACAAAAAGAAAAAGGAGATAAAATTTATGAAGAAAAAACTGCTTTGCCTCATATCCGTAATATTCGTTGCGTTAAGCCTGTGCGTTTTTGCAAACTGTAACGGTTGCAACGGTTGCGGCGGCAAAACCGGCGAACTGAAAAGCAGCATGGGGGTTACGGTTACCGGCGGAAACTTCGGTAAAAAGGCAAAACTCATAACCGAAAAAGTGGAGATGACCGAAGAAACCGTCAAAAGCACGATTGACAAACTGCCGGAAGAGTATAAGTTGCTCGCCGACGAAAAAATGACGACGATCGACATTTCGGTAAAATCCGACGGAGTAAAGGTGCAACCCGACGGAAAAGTCAAAGTATCCGTACCCGCGCCCATAGAAGGCGTCGAAGAATATTTGGTTTTCCACATCAAGAGCGAAAGCAACGTCGAACGACTCGACTGCGAGTTCAAAGACGGGAAAGTTGTTTTTGAAACGGACTCTTTCTCTCCTTACGTTTTTCTTGACAACTCAGATAGTTCGGAACTCGTTATAAAGAATCCCGGTCCGTGCGAGGGAACGGTTATCGTATCGTCTGAATTCAAATTTTATAATAGGTTAGAATATAGGGTAATTGACAAAATCTATTCCGGCGAAGAAAAGACAATCTATTCCAAAGCGAACAAAAAATTGAGCCTTTCCGTTGAATGCGGATATGATTTTGTTCTTGGCGGCTGGTTTATGGAGAAAGACGGAAAAATCGAAAGCACTCCGTTTTCAACGGAAAGCCTCGTTGAACACGAAACCGTTGCCGGCACAACGACGATAGTTTGCAAATTCGCGGCTGATCTTACCGATATGGAAAGCATATGGGCGTTCCCCGGTACTTCAAACATGCCTAATGGCTATGCGGACGGAAGAGCCGCCACGTCGGTATACATCAAACCCGGCAATCAGCTGGGAATCGACTTAAGCAAACTTATAATCAAGGGTAAAAAGAGAAAAGGCGTCAGACTTGTGTACACTCTTCTTGCGCCCGAACAATATGTCGTTACCGGTCTTGACAAGATCGATTATTCTAAAGAGGGCGAGTATCGCGTGGAATATAAGGTAAAAATCGACGACGAAAAAGAACTTTCGCTGGTCGTCAACGTTTACGTTTCCGAGAAGAACGGCGACATTACGGTCAGAGCCGGAGTAGGCGGACACTTCTATATGGAAGAAAAATATGACACCTACATCGAAAAACAGCTTATCTTCACCGAAAAAGATCAGAAGTACAGCATTACCGCCGAACCCGCTCGCGATTTCGAATTCGACGGTTGGTACAGATGGTATGCCGGCGGCGTTCTCGGTGATCGTATCTCCGAAAATGCGACTTACGAAGTCGGCATGAGCGACTATGATTTAAGCATTATCGCTATGTTCAAAATCAAACCCGAAAAATCCAATCTCAAAACCGACGTTTATCAGTTGCATCACTGGGTGGGCCAGTCGGGACTGCCTCGGGCAGGCAAAGACGGCTCAGTATACTTTGAAGCGAAGAGCGTATTGTATTACAAACCCGGCACGCCCGAAACCGACTTTTTGAGGCTGGACGTAAGAGGTCTTCGCCGTAAAGATCCCCCGAGCGTCAACGAGTTTGAATACGTACAATTGTCCTTCGGCGATTATTCCATAGATTACGGCGGACTGGACTTCAATAAAGAAGGCCACTACCAAATAAAATACACTGTACATTTCAGCAGGATAAACAAAGCGATGGAAGATGTAGTATACAACGCTTTCATTGTGTACGTTTCAAAGCGGTTCGCACATCTTACAGTCGAACTCGGAGGCAAAGGCTCTATCACAGAGAAAAACAATGAGTTTAACGAAATTAAGACGAGTAACGATCCCCATGTTTTAAATTATTTCGGTCTCGGTTATTCAAAAGTGTTGCAGGCAAAACCCGCCGAAGGATATAAATTCGCCGGCTGGTATCTGGTGGACGAAGAGGGTAACCTTTCCGAAGAACCCGTTTCGACGGAAGCCGAATATGAGTTCAGACAAAACGGCGCAGACGTGCATATCAAAGCCTTATTCGTTGAAGAAGTCGAAACGCTCGACGTAACCTGCGAAGGATTTGAAGGCGGATTCTTCCATTACAACTTGTCGACCCAAAAACGAGCCGACCTTACGGGGCTTACCGTAACGACGAACAAGGGCACCGTTCTCGACGCGTCCGAATACGTCGTAGACGCAAGCAAAGTAGACTACACGAAGACGGGCGATCACGAAATCGTCATTACTTACAAGTACGATAAGACCGTAAAAGCCACGCTTATGGTAAACGTACCCAAAGCCGAAACGTATTCGTATCTGTCGGATAGGGACGGCACGCAGGGCGTGATAAGTAAAGACGGCAAAGTCGTGGTAAAAGATCCCGACGGATACAGAGAAGAAGTTGACCTCGGCGGAACGCTTACGCTGACGGCTGTACCTAACGAAGGATACAGGTTTGCCGGCTGGTATATAACCGATTCCATCTCCGGCTCCGAAGAAAGACGCTTCTATTCGTCGAATGCGACCGAAACCTTTATGATAACCGGCAATACCTACATTTTCGCGCAGTTCGCCGAAAAAGAAAGGGTTACGTTGACCGTTATCGCGGGCGAACACGGAAATATTTACGACAATAACGTCGAGGGATATTCTCCCGCCGAAAAGCAACTGCAATTTGTGGTTACCGAGGGTTCCAAGGTCAGAGTTTCGGCAAGCGGAGAAACCGTTTACTTCAAATTCGTCGGCTGGTACGACGGCGAAGGCGAAACCGCAACGCTTATTTCCGATAAAGACGTTTACGAGTTCACCGTAACCGCAGACGCTGCCGTTTATGCGAGATTCGACTATTCGTTCTTTGTAAACGCAATAATCGAGAGTAACGGCGCGGGCAAGTTCGTAGGCAAGGGCGTTACCGATGACGGGCACTTATATATCGGCGACCTGCCCGACAACGCAAGCGTTACCGTCGAAGTCAAACCCAACGCGGGCTACCGCTTTATAGGCTGGTTCCCCCCTTCCGACA
>FR898427.1:9615-17525 GCA_000437515.1 Acidiphilium sp. CAG:727
GACTCGTTGATTTCGACAAACCTTAAATACACGTTTAACGTAAGCGAAAAAACCGGTAACGTAAACCTGACCGCTTTGTTCAGAGGCTCCGTCACCGAAATAAAACTCCACGACCTTAACGATCACGGCTTCGTAACCGACGAAAACGGCAACCCGAAAGAAGAATACGTAATAAATCTTAACAGCGTAATGCGGGGTGATTTCGAATACGTCACCGTACTCGGAAAAGTCGGAAACGAATACGAAAGACTTTGCCGCGGCATTGAATACGGCGTTGAAAGCACGATCGGTATCGGCGAAAACAACATGCTCGACACGAGCAGAGCCGGCATTTACACCGTCACTTACACCTATCTTGCCAACCCCGCGTTAAAGGTAGTAATCACTATCAGAGTGGCGGAGCAATATAACTTCCTTGCGCAGTGTAAAGAGTATGATTGGGGTTATATCGCCGAAAACGGTAAGAAGATCGATTTCGGCAACGGCAGGTTGGCCGAAAAAGGAACGCGGATTACTCTTACCGCCGTTGCAAACTACGGTTATAACTTCCTCGGCTGGTATTTCTATAACGAGCAGCAAGCCGAAACGCTTATATCCGATAAAGCGACTTATACCTTTACGGTAAACCGCGATCTGTACGTTTTCGCCAAATTTGAAAAGAAAGAAATGTATAACTTTATCGCTTATCCGACGGAAGCGGGTTATATAACCGAAAACGGTCAGGCGGTCGATTTCGGCAACGGTAGGTTGGTCGAAAAAGGCACCAAGATAACTTTGACGGCAAACGCAAAAGAACGAGATTACAGATTCGCGGGCTGGTACGTTTCTTCCGATCGGAACGAAACGCTTATATCGACCGAAGCGACGTATACGTTTACGGTAAACGAAGATACGTACGTTTACGCGAAATTCGAAAGGATCTGATCGGGCAATTAACGTTTTAACGTCGAAACGAAGCGGGCAAGCGAATAAATCGTCGGCTTCGGATAAAATAATTCAAAAATTAAAAGGGAGATATTTTTATGAAAAACTGGATACTTACTCACAAACTGTTAACCGTAATTCTGGCGTGCGTAATAGGCGCGGGGGCGGTATGCGCCGTCGTTTTGCCGATTACGCTCAGACACGAACATAAATTCTCCGCCGAATGGACGACGGACGAAAACTATCACTGGCACGAGTGTGTCGGCAAAAAATGTAAAAAAGTTTCGGATAAAGCCGCTCACGTTTTCGATAAAGAAGAGGCTTCAGAAACGTATCTTGCGAGCGCGGCTACTTATACCGACGCGGCAAGATATTACAAATCCTGCATTTGCGGCGTAAAAGGGACTGAAACGTTTTCGCACGGCAGTTCGCTTTCGGCAAAGGAAAACGTCGTAGGGCTTAAAGACGGCGTAACTCTCGGAAAAACTTACGACGGCGAGGCTTATACTTTAAGCGAAGAACAAATTTCGAGAAACGGCAACGGCGCGATTACTTTTACGTATAAACTTAAAGATTCCGAAGCCGAATTTGCCGAAGCCGCGCCCGAAAATGCGGGCGAATACACGGTAAAAGTCAGCGTAGCAGCCACGGCAGAGTGGAAAGCCGCGACAAAAACTTTTGACTTTGCAATCACCCCCATGGTAATCGGCGTTGATTGGGAGCCTCCATACAATAATAAAAATGTTTTCTCAGGCGAGCCCGCAGAATTGCTTGCAGGCGACGAAGCAACAATTACCGTTACAATGAGTAGTGCCAACGTCGGCGCGACAGTCCAAAGCTTTGAAATCACCGGAAAAGACGCGGGCAATTACAGCCTTGCAATAGAAGACGTCAACGTGGAAATCGTCAAAGCAGACATTAACTTTGAAATCAGCAATGCGAGCGCATTTAATGAGTTGTTCTTTGTCGGCGCAACGAATATCCCCGATCCCACAACAAATTACGTTGAAATCGGCACCGGTTACGGCGCAAAGACTATCGATTGGATAATGCACCTTGGTGACGGCGTTTGGAGTCGCACCCTTACAAAAGACGAAGTAGTGGGAACAGCAGGCGAATATCGCGTGCGCATTCAATATGCGGAAGGCGACAACTACAATTTCGGAGCCACCCAGTACGTCAGCTTCACTGTAAAGAAAGAAAACGTGCTTACCATAAAAAATATAATCGGTCCTGATGGTAATCCTATCGCCGGCATAACCGATAGTACTTTAGGAATTAAGTTTGGCGAAGATAGAATTAATATGCAGGCTCAGATAGACGGATTATGCGAATATTTGACAAACGCAGACAATGCAGAGAAATACTTTATTATCAGAGTTCAGTGCGGAGAAACCGTCATTGCAAGATTTGAAAGAAGAGGCGTGCAGACCATGAGCGATTTAAATTATGTGTACGCGTATGGCGGTATGTCGTTCGATAATGACCGAGTGACCGGTATGCATTTCGATTTGTTTGGCGCAAACGAGTACGTTAGCGCGGAAGGCAAATGGATTGGTGACGAAGATTTGGAGGTTACGATAGAAATAACAGACTCCAAAGACCACCCCGTACTCAGCAAAGACTCTTTGCAGAACAGCTCATCGGTTGGAGGCGGTCAAATCGCGGTGTTTGAAGTGCAACTTCCCGAGGGAGATGACATTATTTGCACGTTCGACGTGAGTTGGTCGGGTTCGCCGAAGAATATCGAAATGGTATTGTACGATGCGGTTACCGGTTCCGAAACAAGCATTGTTGTTAAAAAAGTCGGCGAAAACAAATTTTCGTTCACGGAAACTTCCGGCAGAAAGAGTTTTTACTTGTACGTAGAAGAGTTGGAAGCGACCAATAATGCTTCGGGGTTTACGATAACGGCTTCCTTTGAAACCTCGACGACAAGGCTTGAATTTCCCGAGGGCGCAAATGAACTTTCGTCCGGAGAATTGACCTATGCGGCAGGCGAAGAAAAGAAATTTGTTATCAGTGCCGGTGCCGGCGTATCGTTTGGAATGAAGTACACGATTTCAAATATCCCCGCAGGCGCAACCGTAAAGGTTTATAGAGAAGACGGTACAGAGGTTACTTTGTCGACGGACAATTCTTTTGAGCTTCTGAGAAATGTGCCCGTAAGAGATTATACCATCGTTGTCACAAACACCACCGACAGCAATCTGAACGTTAATTTCAGTATAAAAAGAGAACAGACGTCCGGAACGATTGTAATTTCCTGATTGAAAGCATAGCGACAAAATAAAAACAACAAAATATCGGATAAGCGGGGTAAAACCCGCTTGTCCGAAAAACATTTTACTTAAAGAAGAAAATAATTAAATTTACATATAAAAAAATAATAAAGGTTTTAAGTCGCAAGTATTCGGCGATTTGGAATAAATCACTTAAATCAAAAAGGAGTAAAACTATGAAAAGAAAATCGATCTTCACATTTTGTGCAATAGCGTTGATGTTTGTTTTGTCGCTTTCGGTTCTTACCGCTTGCAACAAAAACAAACACAATTTTTCAAGCGAATGGAAAAATGACGAGCAATATCACTGGCACGAATGCACCACAAAGAAGCACACCGATACAACGAAGAAAACCCCGCACGTGTTCACGTGGACAGAAAAAACGCCCGCAGGCGTACATACGGACAAAGTCGAAAAGGGCGTATGTGAATGCGGATACGAAACCGAAAAGACAATTTCCGGCACCGCAACGCACACTTACGGCGAGGAATGGAAAAAAGACGAGTCGGGACACTGGCACGAATCGACCTGTGACGCAAAGGCTCCCACGCATGACGTAATGAAGAGCGATTTCGCCGCGCACACCTTTGACGAAGGCGTAGTTACCAAACCGGAAGGCTACGGCGTAGTCGGCGAAAAGAAATTCACCTGCACGGTATGCGAATATAGCTATACCCAAGAAATCGACGCACTTGACGCGAAGGACAACACTATTTCGTTTGCTAACGATTTAGTTGAGGAAAAAACCTATGACGGGTTGGCGTTTACCATTGATCCCGCGAAGGTCAATCGTAAGGGCGACGGTGAAATCACCATTACTTACAAAGGCGAAAACGACACTGCGTTTTCCGAAACCGCCCCGATTAACGCCGGCGAATATACTGTGAAAGCAACCGTAAAAGGCACTGCGGAATGGATAGGCGGAGAAATCACCACGACTATCATAATCAACAAACGCGAGATAACTTTGCCCGCAGGCGTTTTCGTAAGAAAACTTGGAGAAAACCTTGAAAGCGGAAAGTTCGGTTTGACGTGCATAAACGTCGCGGCAGATACGAACAACGTCGTAGAATGGGTGACGATTGGCGTTCCCGAAACATACTATGCGATTGGTATACATACAATCGGCTCCTTTAACTTGACCGTGGACAACGACAACTTCGAGCTTAACAAAGGCGCATACGACACGGTCAGATTTACCGTTTGGAAGGCTCCCGATTCCTTCTATGCCGGAATCCAAGACGTGTTCACCTTTTCCGGTAGCAGTGAGGTTTTGATCACAACAATAATCGCTAATGGCACGGTGAAAAAAGGCGACCAACTTTTAGTCAATGAAATCGGCAAGATAATCACCGTGAATAAAATCAAAAAGGGCACAGGCACGTCGGCGACAGAGGTTGAAACGGCAACCGCCGGTGAAGAAGTAGGCTTGTATATCGAAGGCGTAACGAGGGCTGAACTTAATAGAGGATATATGCTGTCCAAGCCCGATACGATTATCGGTTATAGCAAAGTTACGGTAACAATAAGAGCGTTCACAAAAGACGAGGGTGGTCAAAACGTCCCGATTCAGACGGGAATTAAACCGAATGTTGCCTTTGCCGACACGTTCGGTGAAGTAATCGGAAAAGCCACGTTCCCGGAAGGCGCCGATATGATCATGCCCGGTGCAATGCTTGAAGGCGTCACCATTGATTTCCAAGGCAAAAAAGTCCCCGCATTTGTCGGTCGCAGATTCACACTTAGGGCGGGCGGAAAAACTATTGCCGAATGTATAGTAACCGCAGTTCCTAATGCGACAAGAGTTAGGAGTGGCAGGATGCTCGTCACCGGAGGTGTCGAAGTCATCGAGCCTATCGAGCTTGGCGAAAAAACATTTGCGGTCAACCTGAACAGAAGTGATGTCGGCGAAGTCCTTAAAAACGCCAAAGACACCGATACAATCGAATTAAAATTTATTAATAAAGGAAAGGACATCGCAAAATACACTCGCACTCCCGGCACAGGCGCGGGGGTATACAATGAGGTTGGCGGAAGAATAGTCGGTTCATATCTCATCGTCGAGTTTTATAAAAACACTGGATCTGATCCCAAACTAACCGGTAATAACGGCGAATGGGTTTTTACAGGCGATGATATATTTATCGGAATTGGTGTTGAAGTTAAGCCCGCTTCGGGAACCTGAGCGACACTGCAACCATCGTAGCAAAATAACTTAAAAGTTATTATCTGATCAAAATAACGGATAAGCGGGCGTAAAAACCCGCTTGTCCGTATCGGTTTATTAAAAAAGGAGGCTTCAATGAAGAAAAAGTCGTTAATTTTCTTTACGCTTGCGCTTGCGTTGTCGCTGTGCCTTGCGTTTGTATCTTGCGGTGACAAAAGCGGAGGAATAAACAAACTGACTGCCGAAAGCGGCGTTACCGCAAACGGGGCGTTTGAAAAAGACTCCGCGCTTAAAGCCGAGTGTTATTCTGCCGACAGCGAACGAGGCAAGGTTGCCGTTTCGGCGATTGACAAGCCTTACGACGGCGCAAAAGTTGCCGTTTTTGACATTACGCTTACCAAAGGCGGCAAAAAGGTGCAGCCGAGCGGCAAGGTCAGAATCACCATGCCGAAGCCGTTTGAGGCGGACGTTTACGTTACCTATCATATCAAGGGCGACAACACGGCGGAAGAACTCGAAACCGCGATTGACGGCAATAATATATCTTTTGAAACGACAAGTTTTTCATACTTCGTGGTTACGACGGAAAAGGTTGCGCACCGCACGAAACTCAACTATAAGGGCGTGTGGTATCAATCGTTGCAGGGCGAACCCGTCGACGAAACGTATAGTTTCCAAAACGATCCGTATATGATTGAAAAAGAGGGCGACGCGTTTAAGATTGCGGACGCCGCCCACGAAGACACGACATTGAAACTTTGTTATAATCCCGACAACTTTAAGTACGACGCGCGCGCAAGAGATAGGGTGGGGGCTCTTATCGGGAGAGGCGGAGAAGACTGGGAGTTTCGCGCCGAACTTCGCGTAGGCTCGCCGAACGGACCCGCGATCGCGAA
The DNA here is from genome assembly GCA_000437515.1 of Acidiphilium sp. CAG:727. GTDB lineage: Bacteria > Bacillota > Clostridia > Christensenellales > Borkfalkiaceae > UBA10281. Next base: position 15,886 of record FR898427.1, read on the forward strand.
ATGGCACGGCTACGAAATTTATGGTTATTACAGATACGAAAACTACGACGACGGCAAAGAGGTCGCGTGGACGGAAAGTCATTTTTTGAATTTTATCGGCGAGGTTCACCCAAAGCTTGAATACATACAGTTCGTTTCCGTTAAAAACGTTGACGGCTATACGGACGAAAACGGCGGGTGGATTTCGGGAAAAGACGCCCTTGACGTTTACGTCGTGCGTACGGTGATAGGCACTTCGCACAGATTGAACAGGGAGTTGATGGCAAGTCGGTACGGAGTTCCCAAAATTTCCGAAAAAGCCGTAAACACCAGAATATCTTCCTACGCGGGATATCCGCGCTACTGGTGGTTCTTCGATATCGATGAAGGGAAGCCCACGCACTGGCTGCTTATCAACGGCAACGTCAGGGCAACGGTTTTTAACGGGCGCGGTGAATTGGTCAATTCGGCAAGCAGTATGAGAATGGATTTCGATTACGACGAAAAACTCGATACCGGTTTCTCCGAAAGCAAGTGCAACAGATATTATATTCTGCTGGAAGAAAACGGCGTCGAAAACCCGGATTGTAAAATTGACTTACAGTTTTTAGAAAACTCGTAAAGTATGGTAAAATAATATTATTAAAAACAAACGCCAATTATTTTGGCGTCGGAGACAATATGAAAGCATTGAAAGGCGTACTTATTACACTTGTCGTCATCATCGCCATCGTCGGCGTTACCGTCATCGGCGGATACGTTTACGTCCGCGCGACGTACGGCATAGACCTTTTCCGCACCGCGGGACAACTGAAAACGCTCTCGAAAGGCGTGGACGAATCAGCGCTTTGCCCCAACGCTTACGGAGAGCAGGATTTCGTCACGATGAAATCGGAAATCGACGAACGGATTCCCGGGCTTATCGTCTACGAAAAAGACGAAGGCTTCAACGGCTATTCGGTTAATTTTGCGGCGATTGAAGGGCAAACCGTTACCGATACGATTTCGCTTACCGAAAAACAAGTCGGAGCGATTACTCAGACGGTGTTTTACGGGCAAACGGGCGGAAAAATCAAAATAGGCGAAAAAGAGGCGTCCGTAACCGTCGTACAGGTAGATTTTTCAGAAATTTCCGAAAAAGGCAGCGCGGATTTTGGCGTCGTGGCGAAAATCGACCTTACCCCGTTCAAAGACGATATGGGCGGGTTTCCGTATAAGTATTTCAAAAAATATATCCCCGACGACCTTTACGTTTCGTCCGTCGTGCGAGTGGATAAGACGGAAAAAGACGGTTTTTCTTATACCGTAACGCATAAATCGCTTACGCTCAACAATCTTTCGGCGGACGATACGGCGGATTTATTCAACACGCTTAACGCCGTGCTGAAAATCGGAACGGCCGAAAACCTGAATATGCAGGTCGGCTCGATGGCGGTAAACGCGCTTATAGGCACGAAAGATAACCCCGGCTTTGCCTATTCCATGAAAGCAATCGGAGCGACGTATTTCAAATTCGCAACCGCGTCCGGCGCCGATAGTTTTATCGTCTGTAACGAAAAGAGCGTGTGATCGTAAAAACCCCGGTCGCCGCATTCAATTAAGGAAAAGCCTCGTTCATATGAACGAGGCTTTTCCTTTTTTTACCGTCTTTGCAATGGAGC
>FR898427.1:17665-31771 GCA_000437515.1 Acidiphilium sp. CAG:727
GGGGGCGACCCTGCCTAAGGTTGCTTCACTTCGTTCGCAATGACGTATTTTGTATTGTATTATTTAACTCGGCATAACGCGATGACGGTAGTTAAACTATTGTAAAATTTTCACAAAACCGTTGACAATAACACTACAATCGTGTTACAATGTGGTCATTCGGAAAAATCACGGAGGTTTTATATGGAAAACAAGCCGAAATTATCGATAACGGCAAAAAAATATACGGGCGAAACTTCGGTCGTGTCGGTAAGATTTCCAGGTGATATGATTAAAAAACTCGACGAAATGGCTCAGGCGACGGGCAGAACGCGTAACGAAATAATTATGCTGTGCCTTGAATTCGCGATAGACAACGCTACGATAGAAAACAAGAAATAAAAGGAGAATGTATATGGCAAACGTAATCGACGTAATAAAATACGAAGGCGACAACAGGACGTTTATCTGGAAGCACCCCTGCGAAGATTTCAATACGGGTTCTCAACTGATTGTCCACGAATCTCAGGAAGCGGTATTTTTCCGCGACGGCAAGGCTCTGGAAAGTTTCGACGCGGGCAGACACACGCTCGAAACTCAGAATATGCCCCGATTAAAAGATCATTTTAACGCAATCGCGGGCGGTAAGTCGGTATTCCACGCCGAAGTCTACTTTATAAATCTTACCACGCAACTCGGCGTCAAGTGGGGCACGGACAGCAAAATAAGAATGTTCGACCCGATAAGCGGCTTACATTTGGAGTTGGGCGCGTGCGGAACGTTTAATATTAAGGTTATCGACGGACGGAAACTTTTACTAAAAGTCGTAGGCACTACGAGCGGTTTTACGCAGGATAACGTGTTCGGAACGACTTCGTCGGCAACGAATTATTTCCGCGGAATGATTGTCGCGAAAGTTAAGAGCAATCTTGCAAGAGCGATTCGTGAAAACGATATAAACGTTCTCGAAGTCGACGAGCATACCGACGAACTTGCGGATATTCTCAAAAACGAGATAAATAATGTTCTGGACGATTACGGAATGTACGTTCCCGAATTTTTTATTACGAACGTTTTAACTCCCGACGACGATCCGAATTACGCAAGGCTTAAAGAACAGCACGCCGAAAGGTATTTAAGGGTTCAGCAGCAACGCATAAAAGAAGCCGAAGCGGTCGCCGCTACGAAGAGGGCGGAAGCCGAGGCTCAACTTAAACTTGCCGTAGCGAAAGGCGACGCTTACGCCGAAGCCGAGGCGAAAAAAATTCTGGCCGGCGCGGAAGCGGAAGAAATAAGGCTTAAAGGTTTTGCCGAAGCCGAAGTTTTAAGGGCGAAAGGCGGAGATTATCAGTCGGAAACGGCAAGAATAGTCGGTAAAGCCGCGGCGGAAAACGAATCGTCGGGCACGGGCGGCTCCATCGCGAGCGGAATCGTTCAGACGGGCGTCGGTTTAGGCGTGGGCGTTTCGGTCGCCAAAGAAGTTGCGGCTACCATTAAAGATACCGTTTCGGCTTCCTCCGCGTGGGATTGCCCCGCTTGCGGACAAAAGAATTTAAGCGGTAATTTCTGCCCCAACTGCGGGCGTAAACGCGGCGAATAACGCTTAAAGGAGAAAAACCATGGAATTAAGAATTAAAATAGGCAAAAAAGCGATAGTAACGACTTTAATACTCGCCGTAATTCTGGCGGCGTATAACGTTTTGTATTTCGTTATTCCGTATAATCGCGATTTGAGCAACGCGGCTATGTGGATAACTTACGGCGTAACGACGTTTCTGATAGTATTTTCGGCGGTAACTGTTTGTATAGGAATATACGACAAAGAATTGAAATCGCGCGTGTTCGGAATCCCGATATTGTATCTCGGATACGGCGTTTTAGTCGCTCAATTCGTTATCGATATAGTAATCACCGCAGTCGGAAGCAGATTCGAAGTCGGCGCGTGGGTCGCGGCGGTCGTCGAAACGTTATTGCTTGCGTTCTTCTTTATATCGCTTATCGCGAGAACGGCGTACAAAGACACGATAAAGAAAATAGACGAAAAGGAATATAAAGAAAGTTTTATCCGCGAACTTCGTCCCGAACTTAAACTTCTCGTCGATTCCGTAAACGACGGCAAAGTTAAAACCGCGCTAAATAAGTTGTACGAAACGGTTTTGTGTACCGACCCCGTTTCGAGTAAATTCGTAATCGAAATCGAAGACGAAATTTCCGAAAAAATAAAAGTCTTGAAAGAATCCGTTGCTGCGGGCGACGACGTAAAATCGCTTAATTTAATCCGCGAAACGGATTTGCTCGTAAAAGAAAGAAAACTCAAATTACGCGGCTGACGGCGGTTCTATTGAATTTTTTTGCAGATATGTGCAAAAAAATTCAATAGAAACGGCTTAAATAAAAAAACGATAGAGAAGTAATATGATATTCAAATGTAAAATGTGCGGCGGAACGCTGGACGTAAAAGAGGGGCAAAGCATAGCGGAGTGCGAGTTCTGCGGAACGAAACAGACAATCCCCGTAATCGACAACGAAAAATCTTTTAATTTACATAATCGCGCGAACGCTTTAAGACTTCGTAACGAGTTCGATAAGGCGATTATCGTATATGAGAATATATTGACGGACAACCCCGACGACGCGGAAGCGCACTGGGGTTTGTTGCTTTGCAAGTACGGGATAGAATACGTAGACGATCCGCTTACGGGCAAGAAAATTCCGACCTGCCACCGCACGCAATTCGATTCCGTATTTTCAGACCCCGATTATAAAGCGGCGATAAAAAACGCCGACGTACTCGCCCGCGAAGTATACGAAACGGAAGCGAAAGAGATAGACGGAATACAAAAACATATCCTTGAGATATCGCAGAAAGAAGAGCGTTTCGACGTGTTTATCTGTTATAAAGAAAGCGACGAAAACGGACGACGCACGATAGACAGCGTTATCGCGCAGGACTTGTATTCCGCGCTTACGCAAAAGGGATATAAGGTATTCTTTTCGAAAATAACGCTCGAAACGAAACTCGGCGAAATGTACGAGCCGTATATTTTCGCCGCGCTCAATTCCGCCAAAGTAATGCTCGTTATAGGCACGAAAGAGGCGTATTTCAACGCGGTATGGGTGCGTAACGAATGGTCGAGATTTATAAAAATAATGGAACGCGACCACGACAAATATCTTATACCGTGTTATAAGGATATGGACGCGTACGACCTGCCTATGGAAATGGCGAGTTTTCAGGCTCAGGATATGGGCAAGATAGGCTTTTTGCAAGATTTGTTATACGGGATAGACAAACTTTTCGGCAAAACCGTCCGTCCCGTAAAAGTAGAAGAAAAGCCGACTGCCGTCATACAAAACGGCGTGAATTATTCCGCGCTGTTAGAAAGAGCGCAGATTCTGATTGAAGACGGCGACACTAAAAAGGCGGATTCTCTGCTCGAAAAAGTCTTAAACAACGACCCGAAAAACGCCAAGGCGTATTTTTATAAACTGCTTATCGACCTAAACGTAAAAAGCGCGGACGAGTTAAACAATTTTACCCGTCGGATTTCGGACGAGCCGAATTATATAAAAGCCTGTCGCTACGCCGACGCCGCCATGAAAGCGGAATTAGACGGGTATTCGAGTCGGATTGAAGAGAATATAAAACGACAAAAGCAAGAAGAACTGTACGAACGTTGCGTAAAATTGTATCAATTTTCCGCCGAAAAATATGCGCTTGAAGCGGCGAACGGGTTTCAGAAACTCGGAGATTATAAAGATTCGCGGGCTTATTACGAGCGTTGTGTCGCAAGACTTGAAAAAGCATACGACGAAGCGGTAAATTATATTAAAAATTACAATTACAGCGACGCGGCGTGTCTGTTAGAAGATATTAAGGGATATAAAGATTCTGTTCAACTTATAGAAAATTGTTGCGCTTTAAGAAACAAAGAAGCGGTATATCGTTCGGCGGTTTCGCTTGCGCGTTACGATTCGGTAAATTCGCTTTCAGCGGCGATCGAAAGATTAAAAACGATAGGCGATTACAGAGATTCCGCCGCGCTTATCGAAAAATATAATCAACGCATAAACGAAATAAAACAGCGTGAAGAAATAAGCAAAAAGAGAAAGATACGTTTTATAAAAATAGCGTCGCCTATAGTTGCGGCGATTATTGCGTTTACGCTTTTAACCGTATATCTGTTCATTCCGCTTACCAAATACAACAAAGCCGAAAGGGCTTATAAAAGCGGAAACTACGATACGGCAATCGCTCTATACGACGATTTATATCAAAATCATCACGATTTCAAAAACGCCGCGAGTAAGATAAAACAGACAAAATATAAAAAGGCAGATTCGTTTGTTAAAGCGGGTAAATATGACGAAGCGCAAGAAATTTTTGAATCCCTTGGCAACTATAAAAATTCAGCCGACAGAATATATCTGACAAAAGCAAGCGAAAATTTTTCAAACGGAAATTATATTGACGGGATAAACTTTGTCGTTATTAAGGCGGACGGTGTTGTCGACGTAACGTTCGATACCGACGGTGGAGCAGACATTCCAAACAAAAGATTCTCTATACATAGGTATGCGACCTCTGCGGATATTCCCTCGGCTGAAAAAATCGGCTACACGTTTGTAAAATGGGAAATATCCGAATGGAACGTAGATACGACCCCAAAAGAAAACAATAAGTATGTAGCGAGTATAACGTTAAAAGCGGTTTATGCTGCGAATTCTTATAATTTGACTTACGAATTAAACGGCGGCGCGTGCGATAATTTGACAGAAGAGTACGTTTTCGGCGCGGGCGCAGAATTGCCCGTTCCTGCCCGTAAAGGTTATACTTTCGACGGCTGGTCTTTCGGTGAAAACGAAAGATTTTTTGCCATGCCCGCCGAAACGTTCGGTGATAAAAAGTTATACGCCAACTGGACGGCAAACGCTTATACGATAACGTATAACGCGAACGGCGGAACGCTTGACGATAACGCCCAACCCGTCGTATACGATAGCAACGTTACGTTAAAAACGCCTTCGCGCGACGCGTATACTTTCGCCGGGTGGTATAACGGCGACGTTTTGGTTTCAAGCGGAGTCTGGACGATTGCCGATAACGTTACTTTGGTAGCGCGTTGGACTAAAATCAATTTTAAGATCGCTTATAATCTTAACGGCGGTACGAACGACGGCGATAATCCTTTAAGTTACGTTATTTCGGAAAAAGATATTACTATAAACGACCCTGCAAAAACGGGTTATACGTTCCTCGGTTGGAGTGTTTCCGACTCGAACGAAAAATGCAAAAATTACGTTATCGAAGCGGGAGCGTGGGGCGATTTGTCGCTTACGGCGAATTGGCAGGCGAATACTTACGCCATAACTTACGACTATAACGACGGAGCGACCGAAAAAACGACGCAAAACGTTACGTTTGATTCTGCGTATAAACTTATCGTTCCGACCCGCAACGGCTACGATTTTAACGGTTGGTATATCGGCGACGAAAAAATTACCGACGGAACGTATAAAACGGCTGCGGATATCACCCTTAAAGCGACGTGGAAAATTATTACGTATACGATTAGTTACGATTTAGGCGGCGGTACGGTCGCTACGGCTAATTCGACGAAGTATACCGTAGAAACCGCGACGTTTACGCTTAACAATCCTACGAAAACGGGTTACACCTTTACGGGGTGGACGCTCGGCGATTCCGACGTTAAAAACTTAACCGCCGTTATAGAAAAAGGTTCTTTCGGCAACTTGATTTTTACGGCGTGTTACACGGCGAATAATTATAAGGTATCTTTTGTTGTTAATGGTGGGTTATTTATATCTTCTATTACTCAAGAGTATGAATCTACTTTAAGTATAGCGGCAACCAGAACGGGTTATGAGTTCGGAGGTTGGTATTATGAGCCGTCTTTGATTACTCCATTCAGCGGCAGAATGAGCGGTGAAGATTTTACTTTATATGCGTATTGGGTTGGCGAAACAAAAACAAATGAATTTGAATATAAAATCGATGGTTCTATTGCTACTATAACTAAGTTTATAGGCGACTCAACCGACGTTGTCGTCCCGACGTATATAAATAATGCGATAGTATCCGCAATCGACGATGGAGCGTTTCAGAATGGTATGGGTTTAACGTCGGTAATTATCCCAAACAGTGTGCAAAGCATGGGCAGTGCAACTTTCGCCGGGTGTTCTAACATAGAAAGCCTTACAATTCCATTTGTCGGAGCGAAATCGGGAGTTCAGTCAACGGATTCCGAGATTTACTCTTTCGGGTATATTTTTGGTATGACTGAATATGATAATTCATACTGCTGTTACCAACATACGAAATATGATAACGGTAAATCTCGTGCAGATTGTTATTATTTGCCTAAATCGCTAAAAACGGTCAACGTAAGCGGCGGCGAAATATTAGATTACGCTTTTGAAAATTGTACGTATATCGAAAGTATTTCGGTTCCGGATTCTATAACGCAGATCGGCGAATCGGCGTTTTTAGGTTGCGCATATTTGAAATCTTTCGATATTCCGCAGGGACTAACCGAGATAAAACAAGCAACGTTCCAAGGGTGTGAAGCGCTTGTCAATATAACCATACCTTCCACTATAACAATTCTTGATCATGCCTGTTTCCAATATTGCAAAAGTTTGACGGATATTACGTTACCTTACGGACTGCAAAAGATAGGGATGCTTGTTTTTGCCGAATGTACATCATTAAAAAATATTGTTATTCCTGATAGTGTAAGTGAAATATGGGCTTGGGCGTTTGAAAATTGCGAGTCGTTAGAAAGTTTGACTACGCCTTGTATAGGGTATACATCTAGCAATTTGACATATACGATTGCCGATTGGTTTTACACATCCGATCTAAGCGATAAATATGACGAACACAAGTATTACCGTGTATCAAATCATTACTATGATTGTAAAGATTATTCTAATTTACTTACCAATGGATACGCGTATATACCATTAAGTTTGAAATATATCACAATTACAAAAGGCGAAGACATTTTCGGATTGGCTGAATTAAAATTAACTTCTATTATTCTACCTAAAACGGTAAAAACAATTAAAGATTATTCGTTTTCAAGTACATCATTAGAATATTTATATTATTCAGGAACGCGTGAACAGTGGAATCAAATCGAAATTGATAATCCCGGATTGGATTTAGCAACAATTTGTTACTATTACAGCGAAAACGAGCCAAATCTTAATGACGAAGGTACTGCTTACGACGGTAACTATTGGCATTACGACACGGACGGCATTACGCCTAAAATTTGGAATAAAGGTGTTTAAGAAGTTATGAATTTATTTATTATCGGTAACGGATTTGACATTTCGCATGGACTTAGTACTGAATATAAAAATTTTAAGACATATTTATTTAATAAAGGTAATTCCTCAAAATATAAGGTTGCCGGTTTAAGTTTATATAATTGTTTGTCGGATTTTTACAATATTAACGATGATGTATTTTGGAAATACTTTGAAGAATCATTAGGTGAAGTTAATGAAGAAAATTTGATAGCACTGGTTAAGGCATATAAAGAACAGTTTACTGATATTTTTCGGGAAATAATTGCTAAAATGGGTGATGCGTTTGCAGAGTGGGTATTATACGAGGAGGAACAAAAAAATTTATCGTCGTTAAATAGAAAACCATTTTACAGTGATTTGTTCGGAAAAGATGATTTTTACCTTTCATTTAACTATACAAAAACGCTTGAATCAATATATTCCATCAATGTAGACCGCATAAAATATATACACGGGCAAGCTATGAGGCATTATTTACACAATCTCTTTTCTCTAAAAAATGATAGCAACATAATATTCGGACATGCAGAGAATATATCGACAAATAAGGGTATGAAGGAATTTTTGGAAATAACTGAAAAACCTGTTTCAAAAATTTGTGAGACATATTTTGATTTTCTCAAAGATAAGAGCATTGAGAATATCTATGTTTTTGGTCATTCTTACGGAAAGGTCGACTTGCCATATTTTTTCAAAATTGCGGATATTTGCCCTAAAGCCATTTGGCATTTATACTGGTTTAGCAAAGAAGATTTAACGTGTGCTAATAGTTTTTTGTCAAATCTACGAACAATAAAAAGTAACGCGGATATTGGTGAAATTCGTAAGTTAAAAGATATATAATTTATATAGCGTTGTTTATTCGTGTGTTTTTGCTGATTTTCGGGCGGGACGGTAAGAAAATATCAATTTTTCGGGCGATTTTGCAAAAACTCTCGTAAACACGCTCATTTTGCTTGAAAAAATCGGTAAAATGTAATACAATATCAAGCGGATAAAAATTAAAGGCGAAACTATACAGCCTTTTTCAGGAGGAACTTTTTAATGAAAAAGAAGAAGTACGTCTATCTGTTTACCGAAGGCAGCGCGAAAATGCGCGAACTTCTCGGCGGTAAGGGCGCGAACCTCGCGGAAATGACCAATATCGGTTTACCCGTTCCGCAGGGTTTCACTATTTCTACCGAAGCCTGCACGCAGTACTACGAAGACGGCAAACAGATTAACGCCGATATTCAGGCGGAAATAATGGAAAACATCGAGAAGATGGAAAAAATCACCGGTAAAAAATTCGGCGATCTCGAAAACCCCCTTCTCGTTTCCGTCCGTTCGGGTGCGAGAGCGTCCATGCCCGGTATGATGGATACCATTCTTAACCTCGGCTTGAACGAAGAAGTAGTAGAAGTATTGTCGAAGAAGTCCGGCAACCCCAGATGGGCGTGGGACTGCTACAGAAGATTCATTCAGATGTTCTCCGACGTAGTTATGGAAGTCGGCAAGAAATATTTTGAAAAACTTATCGACGAAATGAAAGAGAAGAAAGGCGTTACGCTCGACGTAGAACTCAACGCAGACGACCTTAAAACTCTTGCAAATCAATTCAAGGCGGAATACAAAAAACAACTCGGCAGCGATTTCCCGTCCGACCCGAAGGTTCAACTTTTCGAAGCGATCAAAGCCGTATTCAGAAGTTGGGACAACCCCAGAGCGAACATCTATCGTATGGACCACGACATCCCGTACAGTTGGGGTACCGCCGTCAACGTACAGATGATGGCGTTCGGCAACATGGGCGACGATTGCGGAACGGGCGTTGCGTTCACTCGTAACCCCGCTACCGGCGAAAAAGGACTTATGGGCGAATTCCTTACCAACGCGCAGGGCGAAGACGTCGTTGCGGGCGTAAGAACTCCTATGCCGATCGCTAAAATGGCGGAAGTATTCCCCGAAGTTTATAAACAGTTCCAGGACGTCTGCAAGGTTCTCGAAAACCACTATCGCGACATGCAGGATATGGAATTCACCGTTGAAAACAAAAAACTTTACATGCTTCAGACCCGTAACGGTAAGCGTACCGCGGCGGCGGCTATCAAGATCGCCTGCGACCTTATCGACGAAGGCATGATCACCGAACAGGAAGCACTTATGCAGATCGACGCCAAGTCGCTCGACATGCTCCTTCACCCGACTTTCGACGTTAAAGACCTTAAAGACGCCGACAAGAACAACGTGGTAGGTAAGGGTATCGCCGCTTCTCCGGGCGCTGCCGCAGGTACGGTAGTGTTCACCGCCGAAGAGGCTGCCAAAGAAGGCAAAGCCGGCAAGAAAGTTATTCTCGTAAGACTCGAAACTTCGCCCGAAGACATCGAAGGCATGAAGTACGCGCAAGGTATTCTGACCGTCAGAGGCGGACAAACTTCCCACGCGGCGGTCGTTGCGAGAGGTATGGGTACTTGCTGCGTTTCCGGTTGCGGCGACATCAAGATGCACGAAGAAGAGAAGTATTTCGAACTCGCGGGCAAGACTTTCCGCGAAGGCAGCGAACTTTCTCTCGACGGCTCGACCGGACACATTTACGACAGAATCATCAAGACCGTTCCCGCGGATCCGAACAGCGGTTATTTCGGCAGAATCATGAAACTTGCCGATAAGTATAAGGCGCTCGGCGTAAGGGCGAACGCGGATACCCCTGCGGACGCCGAAAGAGCGGAACAACTCGGCGCGACCGGTATCGGTCTTTGCCGTACCGAACACATGTTCTTCGGACCGGGCAGAATCGATAAATTCCGCGAAATGATCTGCTCCGAAACGGTTGAAGAAAGAGTTGCGGCTCTCGATAAGATCGAGCCCATGCAGCAAGCCGACTTCGAAGGCTTGATGGAAGCGTTGAAGGGCATGCCCGTTACTATTCGTTTCCTCGATCCGCCGCTTCACGAATTCGTTCCTACCGAAGAAGCCGATATAAAACTTCTTGCGAAGTCGACCGGTAAGACGGTTAAACAGATTAAGGAAATCTGCGATTCGCTTCACGAATTCAACCCGATGATGGGTCACAGAGGCTGCCGTCTTGCGGTTACCTATCCCGAAATCGCGGTTATGCAGACGAAAGCGGTCATTAAGGCTGCTATCGCCGTTCAGAAACGTCATCCCGACTGGAAAGTCGTTCCCGAAATCATGATTCCGCTCGTAGGCGAAGTCAAAGAACTTGCGTTCTGCAAGAAGACGGTAGTCGCCACCGCCGATGCGGTTATCAAAGAAGCGGGCGTAAACCTTAAATACGAAGTCGGTACGATGATCGAAATTCCGAGAGCGGCTCTTACCGCAGACGAAATCGCCAAAGAAGCCGAATTCTTCTGCTTCGGTACCAACGACTTGACGCAAATGACCTTTGGTTTCTCGCGTGACGACGCAGGCAAGTTCCTTCCCTCGTACTACAACGCGAAGATTTACGAAAGCGACCCGTTCGCTCGTCTTGACACGGTCGGCGTAGGCAAACTTATGGATATGGCGGTTAAACTCGGACACGCTACCCGTAAAGACCTTCACTGCGGTATCTGCGGCGAACACGGCGGCGATCCTTCGAGTATCGAATTCTGCCACGCTATCGGCCTTAACTACGTATCCTGCTCGCCGTTCAGAGTTCCGATCGCGCGTCTTGCCGCGGCTCAGGCTAACATCAAGACCCCGAGAAAGTAAGTCAAAAATAAACCAAAATATTATGCGGACGCTTTTTATAAAAGCGTCCGCATTTTTTAGCGTTAGAGTAACGTGGCAAATAAATCGTTAAATTTTTTGCGTCGTGGCGTATATTTTTGTGAGATATACCGATTTTATTCCTTTTTTCGAGAAGATGATATCCGATTTTATTCCTTTTGGGTTTACAAAAAGAAAAAATGACGTTAGGATATAATATTTTTTCTCAAATTCCTTGACAATTAAATTAAAATTTGATACGATGTTGTTGCAAAGGATACTTAACTTACGTTGTATGTATTTTGTTTAATACACTTTTTATTTAGACGTAAATAAAATTTGTGATAAGCCAAATATATAAAATTTAATTTACGTATTGTTTGCTCGCGAGGGATAAGTCTATCATTTTTGCGAGCTGTTTTTATATCCTTTGCGAAAATAAAAGCAAGGGATTTTTCTTTTCCCGAAGGAGTAAGCGTGTTAAAAAAAGAAGCATTAGAAACAATTGAGCAAACAATCGGATATCGATTCAAAGATAAACAATTGATATCGCAAGCATTTACAAGATCTTCATATCATTACGAGCACCCGCAAGAACAAAGCAACGAGGTAATGGAATTCGTTGGTGATTCTGTTTTATCTTTAATTGTTGTAGATAAATTACTCGACAGGTATTCGGGCAAAGACGATAGTGGGCTATATAGTAGTCTTGACGAGGGTGATTTTTCATCAATACGTAGTTTTATGGTTAATAAGAATTTCCTGGCAAAAAAGATGAGAAAACTCGATTTGCATCGATTTTTGAGGGTAAGCATAGGCGACGAAAAGCAAGGCGTAGATAACAGCATTTCTGTTTTAGAAGATTTGTTTGAAAGTATTGTCGGGGCAATTTATATTGACACCGAAAGAAATTTACGTAAGACGAGAGATATAGTTTTACCGTTATTGGAATTTGATTTCGAATTGGACGAATACGATGGAAAAGTCAAAATCAGTTATAAAAATTTAGTTCAGGAATGGTGTGATAAATACGGGTATGAGAAACCGATGTATAAAACCTACCAAACTGCCGACGGGTTTGTTTCTACATGTTACGTCAACGAACGAAACGTTAAGGGGGAAGGACGAGGCTATAACGGTAAAACCGCTGAAAAAAGGGCTGCCGAGATCGTATTTTTACAATTGGAAGATATAGAATCTTCATTTGCAAATATCGAGATTTCATTTGAAAACGCAATCAATATGCTGCAAGAGTTTTGCCAGAACAAAGATATACCTAAACCGGAATATAAGACGATAAATGATATTATATTCGACGACAACAGTCATGAGTTTACGGTTCGCTGTATTCTTAACGGAAAGTATACGGAAGGAAAAGGCGATAGGGTAAAAGATGCTAAAAAGGAATCTGCATATAATATGCTCGATTCCTTGGGGTTGATAAAATAAGGGGGATAAAAAATGAGTAAAAAAGTATCGTGCTATACGCATAGTCAAAGAGAGTTAGATAATTACGCTAATCAACATAATCCTAATAATAAAGCGTATTGGGCTAATCACGATAACCATTCGAATCAATGTAATCCGAATAATTACGAGTATTGGCATAGCAGAGAGAAAGATGAAGAATATAATACAGCCGGGCAATTTTATGATAAAACCATAGATTTATAATTACATTCCTTTGCTATTGCTACGCTGCGATTTATTTCCTTTTGTAGGATGAAAATATCGTATTCTAATTTCGTTTGTGATAAAACAATCGAGAATGTAAAAAAAATTAACTATGACCGATATTGTCATAGTTAGTACGTTAAAATTATTCGGCGAATAGAGTTGGCGATAATTAAAGGTATAACGAAAACGTCGGGAGATAGAATGGCAATATGCAAAAGATAGTTATCGATAAAAATTTTATTAAAAAATATGAATCCGTTACGGTTATGCTTGAAAATTGCGAGTGTTATAAGATTTCAACGAATGATATAATCGACGTTTATTGCGAATCGGAGTTAATCGATAAGCATAACAGAGAATACCGTACGAATGACGGATTTTTGAAAATCGCTGCAAGAGCATCGCAAACGAAAGAGTGTTCTCTTTTACATAATTCTCTAAGCGGACCGCAGCGCGGGCAAGGGTTGAGAGCGCGTCTGGAAGCTTGTGGCGGTGGCGCGGATATGACGTCGTTTTCGTTAAACGGCAAAAATGGCGACATGGATATTTACGTGCCGTATAATCCGTTGGAAGATATTATTCACGGTTGCGAGATAGAGTTGTCCGATTGCCCGTCTTTTGAGGTCGACGACAAAGGCAATATGATTATAGCCTTCGGGAAGAGTTCTAAACAGCCTGTGCGTACGGATAATAACTATGCCGATTTGATTACTGGCTGGAAAGCCGCTTTCGGTGAGTTTTCGCCGAAGATTTTGAAGGTAAACGTCCAATCGATAGGAACGTTCGGAATAAGTGAAAAGACACTTAAGGTTTCGTTTAAGATCCGCAATAAATTTTCTAAAAAAGGGTTTGCGGAATTGACGTTTACGGATTGCGAAAACGTTTCGGTCGATACGTGCTTTCCGAGCGACGGAAAGTGTGAAATCGTTATGTCAAGAATGGCAAACGGGCGTATATACGTCGGTTTTGTCGGGTTAGAGATGGATTTTTTCTGCGCTTCCGTTTCTCTGTAACGCTATATATTTTCGATTAAAGAGGCGGTATCGTATTAAATATTACTACTTTGAGATAAACGTATGTATAACAAAGAATTTTTTGAAAAAGTCGTCAACGTCGATTGCTCGTTTAAGGAGTTGAAATCTTTTTGCGCAAATATAGATAAAGAAAAATACGATACGGATAACGCTTTTGAAAAATATTATAACGTTGAGAGTATTCTTAAAGCGATAAATCGCTATAAAAACGGAGAAGTAAGCGACATATATCTTGCATATTGGGCAAACGCCTACGGTTGGATTATTATGGCGGGTTTTAAGTCGGTAAAAAATAGCGCTGGTATCACTTTTCGCGAATGGTTAGCCGCAGGTGATTGTGTTTGAACTCGGTCTTGTGCCGTGTTTTCAGGCTAATACTTTGTTC
>FR898428.1:0-11274 GCA_000437515.1 Acidiphilium sp. CAG:727
CCGTAGTTTCTTACGTCGCCTTTATATATGAGTTTAGATAGCAACACCGACATGCTGATCGAGCCGATCAGGTAGCCGATTACCGTGCTTAACACTACTAAAAATATATCCAAATACGTTTACCTCGAATACCGTTTAATTTTACGATTTTGAACGGATAATGTCAACCGTTTTTCGCTTTAACGTTCTTCTTTTCGTCGTTAAGATAATTATCAAGATCGCCGTTCAGGTCTTTTTTATTACGCAAACCGAAGAAGAAATCGAATTTTTCTTTAATTTCATGCGCCTTTTTAGCCGCCGAAAGTTTGAAAGCCTCGTATTTTACGACGATTTGCTTATCTTTCGCCCACTTTCTTACTTTTGCAACGACTTTGAACGAATAGCAGATGTCGACTATAAACACGCCGAAATACAGCCCTACGCCGAACGAAAACCACGGGTTTTCACCCAACCACATAGCCGCGTCGACGAAAAGATTATGAAGAAACAGATAATACACCGCTCCTATTATTCCCCAGAAAAGAGTAAATAACGGGCATATTATACCCTGGATATTCCCCCATCTGTCGGAATAATCCCAAAGTTTGACGTTCATACCTTTAATAAAGATAAGTCCCGTGATATATTCGACGAAAGTCATGGCGAAAGTGATTATAGCGATGACGAAAACCGCTCTTAACACGGGCGAAGCGATAAACGAATAATTAAAAGACGAGATAAAAAACAGGCAGACCGTGCCGACGCCGTAAAGCGGCAGGCAAGGTCCGGTCAGAAATCCCGGATTTATCCATTTTTTATGGACTATTCTTCTGAAAACGAGTTCGATAAAATAGCCGAGTGTTCCGCCTAAAATGAAAATAAGCGAATAAATTATCAGATAAGCCATAAGTTACTCCTTATTATTTACTTATCGCAGGGAATCAAACCGCGTCGGAAGCGTTTTCGGCGTTCTGCGCCAAAGCGAGCATAAGTTTGATTCTGTTATCCTGATTGACCTTTGACGCGCCCGCGTCGTAATCGACCGCCACGATATTCATATCGGGGTTACGGTCTTTAAGCGGCTTCATCATGCCTTTCCCGCAAATATGGTTAGGCAGACAACCGAACGGTTGAGCGCAGATTACGTTTTTGACTCCCCTTTCTTTGAGTTCGAGCATTTCGGCGGTCAGAAGCCACCCCTCGCCCATTTTTACGCCCGTATCTATATAACCGTCTACGAGTTTTACTATTTCGTCGAAAGGCGTCGGGGCGTCGAACACTTCGTAACTCTTTATCACGCCTATAAAACGCCTTTGCTTGGCGAGCAGAAATTTATAAAGGAAGGTAAACACGGGCAACATTTTACGGTTAAGCCCGAAAAGTTTACAGTCGGTGATTTTAGCGTAAACGGTGTATATAAAGAAGTCCATAAGTCCCGGAACGACGGGCTCCGCGCCTTCTTTCAGAAGCAATTCTTCGAGCCCGTTATTGCCCAGCGCGGAAAACTTGACGTATATCTCGCCGACCACGCCTACGCGTACTTTATTCGTCTTATCGACGGGTATTTGCTTAAATCTTCCGAGAATTTTTTTACAATGCTTTTCGACTTCCTTAAAAGAAAGTTTCATACGTTTTACGGCTTTGCCGAGTTCTTCGGTTATCTCGTCCGCAATGCGTTTCGTTTCCCCTTTATTCTTCTCGTAAGGCTCGACCTGATTTTTCAGCGACAAAAGCAGATCTCCGTAAAAAATGCAATAAAACATCTTTATCGCAAGCGACGGCGTAATCCTGAAACCCGGATGCTTTTCGAGTCCGTTAAGACTTACGGAGATTACGGGAACGAATCCGAACCCCGCTTTTTTCAACGCTTTGCGAAGCAAAGATATGTAGTTTGACGCTCTGCACCCGCCGCCCGTCTGAAAGTAGATAAGCGCGGTTTTATGCACGTCGTACCTGCCGCTTTGAAGCGCGTCTATAAACTGACCTATGACTAAAATCGCGGGATAGCAAGTGTCGTTATGAACGTATTTAAGTCCCGTTTCGGCTATCTTTTTGCCGTGCGTGGACAACACGTCTGCGTCGTAACCCTCGGATTTAAGATACTCGGCGATTATCTTGAAGTGCATCGGAAGCATTTCCGGCACGAGTATTTTATAGGTCTTTTTCATTTCCTTGGTGAAAGGAATATAATTGAGTTGCTTTTTCATTGCTTGTTTTCCCTCTCCTCGATCGCGCCGAGCAGACTGCGAAGTCTTATTTTTACGCTGCCCAGATTCGTGATTTCGTCGATTTTGAGTTGCGTATAAATTTTATCGGCGTTTTCGAGTATACGCCTTACTTCGTCGGTAGTAATTGCGTCCACGCCGCAACCGAACGAAACGAGTTGACAGAGTTCCACGTCTTTATTTTCCGCCGCGAAATACGCCGCTTTATAAAGCCGAGAATGATAAGTCCATTGATTAAGCACGTCGATTTCGGTGTTTTTGTTCTTCGCTAAGTCGCAAACGGAATCTTCGCTGACGACCACGAAACCGAGCGATCTTGCAAGGCGGTCTATGCCGTGGCAGATCTCCTCGTCGATATGATAGGGTCTGCCCGCAAGAACGAGTACTTTTTTACCGTTTGCGCGCGCGAAATTCAATGCTTTTACGCCTTCTTCGGCAACGAATTTACGGTAAGCGTCGAGTTGCTTAAACCCCTTTTCGACCGCTTTGGATATTTGCGAAGACGTGAAATCGAATTTCTTGCCGAAAATTTCTTTAAGTTCTATTTTTAATTGTTTTTTATCGTTGATATTGAGATACGGATACCAGAAATCAACCTTTTCGAGCGCGTCTACGTTGCCCTTTAACAGTTCGGAATAATACGCCACGACGGGGCAATTATAGTGATTGTCGGCGTCTTCGTCGATATTATACGGCAGGCAGGGATAGAACACTCCGTCAACGCCGTCGTCGATAAGTTTGATTACGTGCCCGTGCATTAGTTTTGCGGGATAGCAAGCCGTGTCGGAAGGTATGGTAAACTGACCGAGTTCATATATTCTCTTGCTGGACACAGGCGAGAACACGACGTCGAAACCGAGAGCCGAGAATATACCGTGCCAGAGCGGCGCGAGTTCGTAAGTCCCCAGCCCCAACGGCAACCCCATTTTATATCCGCAGTTTTTTCTGTCTTCCGCAAGGCGTTTAAGATACGCCCGCTTCGATTCGTAAACGTCGGGATAATCGACGTATAGCGAGGTTTTACCCGTGGGACGATCGCAGTTGTTGCCCGATATGAAAGTCTTTCCGTCGGAAAATTTGTTGACGGTAAGTCGGCAACGATTAGTGCAACCGCCGCAGGTCGTAGCCTTGGTTTCGACCGAGAAATTTTCGAGTTCTTCTACGCCGGCAAGCGTACTCTTCGTTTTGCCGATGACTTTCAGAGCCGCTCCGTACGCGCCCATAAGCCCGGCAACGTCGGGGCGAATAACTTCCGCGCCGACCTCGCGTTCGAACGCGCGAAGCACGGCGTCGTTATAAAAGGTGCCGCCCTGAACGACTATTTTTTTGCCGAGTTCGTCGGCGGAATTTACCCTGATGACCTTATATAAAGCGTTTTTGACGACGCTTAAAGCAAGCCCCGCAGAAATATCTTCGACGGTAGCGCCGTCTTTTTGCGCCTGCTTGACCGACGAGTTCATAAAAACGGTGCAACGGCTGCCCAGATTTACGGGGCGGGCGGCGAAAAGTCCGATTTTTGCAAATTCTTCCGCCGTATAACCGAGAGCCTTGGCGAAAGTTTCCAAAAACGAGCCGCAACCCGACGAACACGCCTCGTTCAGCATGACGGCGTCTATCGCTCCGTTCCTTATTTTGAAGCACTTAATGTCCTGCCCGCCGATGTCGAGTATAAATTCGACTTCAGGACAGAAATATTTGGCTGCGGTATAATGAGCGATGGTTTCTACCACGCCTTCGTCTACGGAAAAGGCGTTTTTTACGAGTTCTTCGCCGTAACCCGTAACCGCGCTGCCGCAGATTTCGGCTTCGCTGCTTAAAAGCGAATAAAGTTCGAGCAATTTTTCTTTGACGACCGCCAGAGGCTCGCCTTTGTTCGCGCCGTAATACGTATATAAAAGTTGCTTGTCTTCGCCTACGGCGCACAACTTGGTGGTCGTGCTTCCGCAATCGATACCGACGTAAACTTTGCCCTTGTAAGTCTTTATATCTCCCCTTTTTACCGAATACGCAGACTGCCTTTTTATAAACTCGTCGTATTCTTCGCGGGTTTTGAATAACGGAGCGGTAACGGCGCCGACGACGCCGTCGCCGCACTTTTCTATCGCCGAGAGAAGATCGGATAATTTGGTTTTTTCCGCCGCCTTGTGGGCGTAATAAGCCGCGCCGAGCGCGACCGCATAACGGGCGTATTCGGGGAAAACCGCGTTTTCGTCGGAAAGTTTAAGCGTTTCTTTGAACGCCTTTTGAAGTCCTTTAAGATAGAAAAGCGGACCTCCGAGAAAAAGCACTTTCCCGTCTATCTTTTTACCTCTCGCAAGCCCCGCGATCGTCTGCGTAACGACCGCTTTATAGATACTCGCCGCGACGTCTTCTTTTCTCGCGCCCTGATTAAGGAGCGGCTGTATATCCGACTTGGCGAAAACTCCGCAGCGGGAAGCGATCGGATAAGCCTTTTCGGCTTTAAGCGACAATTTATCGAGTTCGTCCGCCGAAACGTTCAAAAGAGTAGCCATCTGGTCTATAAACGCGCCGGTTCCCCCCGCGCAAGTGCCGTTCATACGCTCGTCAAGACCGCCGTTTTTGTCGATGAAAATCATCTTGGCGTCTTCGCCGCCGAGTTCGATGACGCAATTTACGCCTTTTTCTTTATACTTTACGACTTCGCCCTCGGCGTAGACTTCCTGCACGAAAGCAACGCCCGCTTCGGAAGCAAGCCCCAGCGCAGCCGAACCCGAAAGAGCGGCTTTTACGGTTATATCGCCCTTTTCTTTAAGCAAATCTCCGAGCATAGCCACGGTCTTTTCTCTTACGGCGGAATTATGTCTTTCGTACCTCTCGTACAAAACGCTTTCTCCGTCGGTAAGTACGACCTTCGCCGTCGTCGAGCCTATATCTATACCTAAATCGTAAATCTTTTCGTTAGTCATATCACAACGTATTTTATCACAAACAAAAAAAAATAGCAAACGCAAAGGGCGTCAGACTTGAGCGGCAAAAACATTTTCACTTAAATTTCCTTCGTTTTCCGTTATTTTTGTGATTTCGCTCTAAATATCCGTTAATTTAAGTGCAAAAAAAAATATAATATGATATAATTAAAAGGTATGGAATACAAGAAGACGGCAAACGCGGTTCGAGGAGTAGCAGCCGGTTTTATTTTCAGAATAATATCCATGCTATTCCCTTTCATTATAAGAACCGTCATACTTATGAAACTCGGCGAAGAGTATATCGGACTGTCGGGGTTATTCACTGCGGTGTTAAACGTATTGAATCTAGCCGAACTCGGTTTTACCACCGCCGTCGTTTTCAGTATGTACAAACCGATTGCCGACGACGATACCGCAACGATTAAAGCGTTGCTCAACGCGTACAGGAAAATATACCGAATCGTCGCCTTAATCGTTCTGGCGGCGGGATTATGCGTTATGCCTTTCTTAAAATATCTTATCAAAGGCAGTTACCCCACTGATATCAATTTATACGCGTTATTTGCAATATATCTTGCAAACACCGTAATCGGCTATTCGTTTTTCGCGTACAAATCGTCGCTCTTGACCGCCCACCAACGTATGGACGTTCAAAGCGGAATTCAAAGCGGTGCAACGCTTTTAATGTACACGATACAAATTATTCTTTTGTACGAGTTCAAAAATTATTACGTTTACGCAATCGCTTTACCGTGTTGCACGCTGTTTCAAAACGTATTGATCGGAGTTACAACTAAAAAATTGTATCCACAATACGTCTGCGAAGGAAGTATAGATAAAAGTCTGAAAACGGCAATCAAATCGAAAGTTTCGGCATTGGTCATACATAGAGTCGGAAGCATCATTCAAGGTTCGATAGATACAATTTGTATCTCGGCGTTTTTGGGAATTACTATTTGCAGCAGATACAACAACTATATGTACATATCGTCTGCAATACAGGGCTTCGTAACGGTGATATTTAATTCGATCGTTGCCGGCATCGGGAATCACGTCTGCAAAGAAAGCGTAGAGAAAAATTATAAATTATTCAAAACCGTATTCTTCGTCAACGCGCTGATAGTCGCGTTTTGCGCTTCGTGCCTGATTACGCTATATCAACCTTTCATGCGTATCTGGTCGGTTAAATCGTTGGGCAACACTTTGATGATGCTCGACTTTCCGATAGTTATTGCCATCGTCCTTTTATTTTACGTGAACAACGTAAGACAAGCCTGTTCAACGTTCAGAGAAGCGTTGGGGTTATGGGATCACGACAAAGTAAGACCGCTGTTTATATCCTTGTTTAACTTGATAGGAACTTTGATTTCAGCATATTACGGCTCGCTGCTTGGGATAATTTTATCGACCGTCGGCGCATACTTCTTCGTAAGTTTATATTGGGAAACCAAAATTCTTTTCAAATACTACTTCAAAAAATCGTGCGCGAATTACTTTTTAAGGATGTTCGTTTACTCGCTCGTAGCAATAGCGGTATCGTGCATATGCTACTTCGTTTGCGGTCTTATCGACGTACCGGGGATATCGGGTTTCTTTCTAAAACTGCTCGCGTGTGCAGCGTTAAGCCACGTATCATTGACAATTATTTATTGCAAAACACCAGAATTTGCCTATTGTTTTGCTAAATTAAGGAGGACTAAAATGTTGAGAGCGATTAAAACCGCAGTAAAAAGATTCGGTTTGTTTCACATCTGCAGCCAAAAACTTTGGGAATTGAACAGACAACAAAAAGTCTACGATAAACTTAATAAAAAATACGGTAAATTTGCAAAAACCGATTACGCACTTAACCCTGACGCGGGCGTTCCGAAAAAAATATGGTTTTGCTGGCTTCAAGGCATTGAAAATGCCCCGAAACTCATAAAAGCGTGTTACGAATCGTTAGTTAAAAATCTGCCTGATTACAAAATTGTCGTTATCACCGAAAACAATATGAAGGAGTACGTCGAAATTCCCGATTACGTATTAACGAAGTGGAAAAATAAAGTTTTTTCGAATACGCATTTCTCCGACATTTTAAGAATTGCTTTACTTTCGAAATTCGGCGGAGTATGGATAGATTCCACCGTTCTTTGCACAGGTAAAATGCCGAAATATATCGAAGATTCTCAATTTTTCGTCTATTCGAGTAAATATAAAAACGATGAGACCATCGATTTGTCGAGTTGGTTTATATATTCCGTACCGAACCACCCGATAATTTTGCAGACGAGAGATCTTCTCTACGAGTATTGGGCAAAGGAAAAAAAGTTAAAGCATTATTATGTTTTGCATATGTTTATGACTATGATTATGCGCGCAAATCCGAAATTCGTAGAAGATATGCCTTTCAAAACGAATATAGATCCGCATACTCTTCAATTCGTTTACCTGTTCAAAGAACCGAAAGAATTAGATATCGAATATATCAAAAATTTATCCGCCTTCCACAAGTTGTCGTATAAATTCGATAAATCTTTAACCGAAAAAGAAAATACCAACTACCGACTTATTTTAGACGGTAAATTTTAATCGATAAGCGAAATAATTATATTTTTTCAGTAAAAACGCTTGCGAAAACGGAATAAAAATATTAAAATATGCGCGTATGAAAAAGATACGCGCTTTTTTTGATAAATTGACCCGTCCTATAGATTTGACGGCAGGCGTTCCGTGGAAGGTTTTGCTTCGCTACGGCGCGCCCATAATGCTCTCGTACTTCCTGCAACAAATCTACGTCCTGACGGACGCGATTATATGCGGGCAGGTTTTATCCGCCGAACAGGTCGCCGGAGTAAACGACACCTTTCCTCTTACCTTTTTCTTTTTGCAATTCGCTTTCGGTTGCACCGCCGGTTTCGGAGTTATAACCGCCAAATGCGTGGGAGCGGGCGACGAAAAAGGAGCAAGACAATCGTTCGTTTCGCAAATATATCTTTCCGTCGTGATTTCCGTCATTCTGACGGTTGTATCGATTTGCCTTTTGCCTGCTCTGCTCGGGATAATCAACGTTACTACGGCAAATAAAGTCGTCTACGATTCGGCGTATATTTATTGCTTTATCATTTTCGCCGGGATAATCACGCAGATGGGCTACAACTGCATTTGCGGAATACTTCGTTCTTACGGCGACTCCGTTACCCCTCTTATATTCCTTGCGATTTCGACGGCGTTGAACGTCGGTCTGGACGTATTGTTTTTATCAGTATTCGAAATGGGCCCCGCGGGAGCGGCTTTGGCTACGGTAATAACGCAGGCGCTCAGCGTAATCGGATGCTTCGTATTTACGCAAATAAAATACCCGTCTTTAAGGCTCAAAAAAGAAGATTTCAAATCGGGGTTAAAATCGCTTTGGGCGCACCTTAAACAAGGTCTGCCGCTCGGCTTACAATTTTCGATACTTGCGATAGGCGTTATCATTATGCAAAGCGTCATCGTTAAATTCGACATCAAACCCGACGGAATAATGGTTGCGGGAACGCCCGCCCAGAACGGATTCGGAGCGGCAAGCAAACTATTCAACTTTTTGATTTCGTTCTATAACGGACTCGGAGCGGCAATTCTCGGTTTCAACGCCCAGAATTACGGCAAAGGCAACTTCGACAATATCAGAAAAGGCGTTTTGCAGTCGCTCGTTTTGGTTGTTATATTATACGTTATCTGTCTTATATCCGCGCTTTTACTAAGTATAAACGGCGCGTATCAATACGTGTTTATGAGTAAAGACAAGATAAACGCCGACACTATACGTTTCGGTAACGACTACGTTTTAGTCGCCTTTATCCCCTACTTTATTTTAGGATTTTTAATCGTTATAAGGAGCGCGGTTCAGGGCGTTTGCAAAGCGGGTTACGTTTTAGGCGCAGGCATTGCCGAATTGATTGCCCGTTCGTGTATATGCGCATTTTTGCCGATTATAATAAACGGCGGAGAAATCAATGCTTCGGCGTCGAGATGGGCGTATATAGCGACGTGCGCGGGCGACCCCGGCGCGTGGTTGTTCGCATCGTTATTGTTACTTATACCCTTATTCAAAAACATACTCGAAAAAAAATATTGATTTTGATACGTAAGGTTATATAAAGTTACAGCCCGCGGGTGATTATATCACCCCGCGGGCAGTAACGTTATTTTAATGGGTTAAGACAGTTTTTTGAGTTCGTAGAATTTGCCTTTTTTAGCGAGAAGTTCGTCGTAAGTTCCGCTTTCGACCATTTCACCGTCCTGCATTACGATTATCCTGTCGGCGTTACGAATAGTGGACAACCTATGCGCGACGATGAAAGTCGTTCTGCCCTTTACGCTTTTGGATATAGCGTCCTGAACGTGTTTTTCGGATACGTTATCGAGAGCGGAAGTCGCTTCGTCCAAAATCAGGATTCGCGGATTACGGATAAGCGCGCGGGCGATAGTAATTCTTTGTTTTTGTCCGCCCGAAAGTTTACCGCCGTTTTCGCCTATCATGGTGTCTATTCCGTTCGGCAACTCTCCTAAAAATTCGTCTACGTTGGCGTCTTTTATGGCTTTCATAAGGTCTTCTTCGGAATATTTACTCATTCCGTAAGTTATATTTTCTCTTATCGTTCCCGAAAACAAAATGCTGTTTTGCGGAACGACGGATATATGATGCCGATATTCCGACAAATCGATTTCGTCGGTAGATTTTCCGTCTATATAGAGTTTGCCTTTCGTAGGCATTAAAAAACCTATTATCAAGTTCATTATCGTCGATTTACCCGACCCCGACGCGCCGACGAACGCAACGCACTCGCCGTGGCTGACTTTAAGCGAAAAATCTTTTACCACGTCCTGTTCGCCGTCGGGATAACGGTAAGATACGTTATCAAACTCTACTTCGCCGACGATGTCGTTTACCTTTTTCTTGCCGATATTATACTCCACGTCTTTGGCGTTCATTATTTCGGAAACCGATTCGAGCGCTTCCGCCCCCGTACCTATCTGCGGTATTACGTTGACGAGCGAAGTTATATAAGCCGACAGCGACGAGAACATCGACTGATACAGCACGACTTCGCCCACGGATATATATTTTTTAAGAGCAAGGCACGCGCAAAAGACGAGGCACAAAGCGTTTAACAAAGTATTAACTACCCACGACCACGCGCCGAAACGGGCAATGGTTTTATCTACGTTTCTGCCCGAACCTTCGAGTTCGGATATGCTCTGTTTTACCGTTTTTATCTCTGTTTCTTCAAGTCCGTGAGATTTTGTTACGGGCGTCATAACGAGCATATTGGTGAGTTTGTTGCTCATATTCTCGGTCTTTATACGGTAATCGCGGTTACTTTGTCTGATCTTTTTACGGAACAGAAACGTAAGAAGCACGTTACACGGAATAACGCATATAAAAAACAACGCGACAAAACCGTTTTTATAAAACGCTATGACCGCCGAAATTATCGCGCTTATAACGTTAGGGATAATGCTTTGCAGAATACAGTTAAAAAGCGCGTCTACGGAGTCGGTATCTTTCAAAAATTTGGACTGAATTTTACCCGTTTCCATGTCCTTATGATAGGTTATCGACAGGCTTTGCAGTTTTCTAACGACCGTACTTTTAAGCCCGGCGCTCGTTCGGCGCAACGTTTTACTTACTATATGCCAACGCAAAATAGTCGTAGGAATATTCATAAGTATAAACGCCAGCATTATCGCCGAATCTATTATAATTCGTTGCCACGTGGCGTAAGTCGCTCCGCCGTCGGCAATAGCCCCCGTTACGACGTTTATTATATCCGAAGTCGCAAGCGGAACGATATACAGCGGCGACGACTGCAATATATATACGAGCGAACTTAAAATTATCGGCGCGATATTGATTTTTATAATCTTACTTAAAAATTTATTTTTTTTAACGCCCTTACCGTTTACCGATTCTCTGAAAAGATAGTCGTAGTCGGGTATGACGTTTTCGCTTCGTTTTCGCATAAACTCTCCGTTATTATTAAAAAAGGTCAGCCGCAACGACTAACCTGCAAGTATTATATCCGTTATAGCATACGGTGTCAAGCGTTTACGGCAAAAAAATATTTATCTGAAAAACGATTATAAATGACGGCCGACCGATAAATTAGACTTTA
>FR898428.1:11321-12487 GCA_000437515.1 Acidiphilium sp. CAG:727
TTTAAGGTATATGTAATAAGGGGAGAAATATGCGAGTTATGCGTTTACGGATACGTCGATAGAAATTTCAGTTCCGTAATCGCTCTTAAAAGTAAATTTATACGCGTCTTCGGTTTTAGTTACCGTTACTTTGGATTCTTTACCGTTTGCCTTGTAACTTACGTAGAAAACGTTATCCTGCTTCGTATCTCTTACTATTTCGAGTTTACCGTCGTACTTATCGCCGTGAACGAGAGTCAACGAAATTTCGGTTCTGCCGTTTTCGTGTTCGAACTCGAATTCGGTTTTCTGAACGCGCGCTCCGTTCTTGTAGATTTCAAATTCGTAAGAAGTTTCGTTTTCATTCTCTTCGCGTTCGGTCGAATAACTGAACTGTACGTAATTCTGTTCGTCTTTAGACGTTCTGAACTCTACCGAAAATTCGCTTTCGTCACCCTCGGTTTTGAGTTCTTTTTCGCCGTATATCGCGTATTCCTTTTTATTTTCGCCTTCGCCGTAAACGATTAAGCCTTCGAGTTTGCAAGAAACTTTTTCTTCGGTAACGCCGTCGTCTTCGTCGGTTTCGGTTTCGGTCTTTAACGCGCTTTGATTATAATACATTTGGGCAACTACGTCGTCGTCGACGGTAACCGTCATAACGTATTCGTAATTATAAGCCGTTTTATCTTCGTTTACTTCGATTTTTTCTTTGATATTGCTCGAAACGAGTTTTTCGAACATGACGATATTGTTTTTGATTTCGGTCATATTCTGGTAAAGATAACCGGTCGGGAGTTCTGTATTACCGTCGGCGTTAAACGAGCCGTTTACGCTTCCCGCTCCGCCGAGCGTATTAAGGTACGCCGCGCTGGAAACTGCGGAAGTCGCGTATACGTCGTTAGCGGTGGTAGTAGCGGTCTTGTTATCGGCGTCTTTCTTGCCGGTATTCGAGCAGCCCGCAACACCCATACAAAGGGCGGCGCAAAGGGTAAGAGAGCCGAGAGCAGTCAACAATTTTTTATTCTTTTTCATAATAGTAATCTCCTTTTATTGGATTTTTTATCCGGACTTTTCGTCCTTTCTGCCTTATATACGATTTACGCGTTACGATTTTCCAACTTTTTCTGAATTTTTTTTTAATTTCGGGTAAAATTTTTTACGCCGCGTAAAAACCGCCTTTCCGGGAG
>FR898429.1 GCA_000437515.1 Acidiphilium sp. CAG:727
GGACAAGAATAATACGAACCTTGTCCGGCATACCCGCGTTTACCGTGTACGGATTACCGGGTTACAGATGTTTTTTTATCGTTTTATTTCCCAAAATTCTTTCCCGAATTTTCGTTATTTGATTATATCCGATAGATATTTGAGTACGAAAAAGGCGGTTGGCAAGTGGTGATTGCGTTTGAACGCCTTTTATATTGTTTTTAGTGTTTTTAACGTCGTCAAAAGTCATTTTCTCTATATCCTTTCCGCCGCGAATATTAAAATACACAATCGCACACGCAAAATTTTTTGCAAAAAAAATAGCGGGTTGAAACCGAACTTCACCCGCCGAAAGAATTTATTTCCGCAAAGGCAAAAATAAATTCTTTTTAAGTTTTTACCGACAAAACGACAAAATTATTTTGTGCTCCAAAAACCTGAAACGTTAAACATTGACCGATAACGGATAACCGAAAAAATAACGGAAAACCCAAACCTTGAACCTTAACCGATCTTATTAACCTGAATTTGTTATGTTTTGCCGGACGGAAAACCTTTAATAATCGACTTATAGGTCGACTTCTAAAATTTCGCTCATATTTACGGCGTCGAGCGCGTTCTGCGCTTTTGCCAGCGTATCGGCGATTTTATCGTATTCCGCCGTCGCCTCGTCCACGCCGTAATTCAGATACCGATAATCGAGAATAGACGAGTTTACGCGCGTCTGTTCGCGGACCTTCGGCAATCTGTCTTTCATTCTCGCAAGTTTATTCTTTCTCATCGTAAGTTGCGGAATATAAACGAGCATTTCGTCTATCGTCATTCCGAATTCGGGAATAACGGTGGTCGAATTAAATACGTTAAGCGCGTGTTTGAGTTTTCGAATTTTAGTTTCGATTTCGTCAAGCGCGTTTTGCGTTTCCTTGAAATTATAATCGGGGCGAACGGATTCTATATCTTCCCCGACCGCGGCAAGAAATTCCTTGCCGTTTTCTTCGCGCAAAATAATCGATGACTGCTCGTCGTTAAGTTTTTTAAGCAATTTTCCCGCTTCCGCAGACGTGTATTTCATAATGTTTTACCTCACTTTTATTTTATTATAGTTGTTTTAACAATATTTCGCAAGCATTTTCAGCCTGTGCTTTTGTCGAAAATCAAATAGACATTATAAAAGCCATAGGCGTTTTCCTATGGCTTAGATTATGCTCGATTTTAATTCAAAAATAAACGAATTTTCAAATTAAATATTTCATTATAGTTTCGGAAAATCGTTATTCGGCAAAAGGAATAACGAAAACGCCTTCGCCTACGCCGAGAGTTAAATCGAGTTTTCCTTTGTCGAGGGTTTTTACGACCTTTTTTCCGCCGATATAACAAACGGCTTTGTTATATTTTGACGAATCGAAGT
>FR898430.1:0-1168 GCA_000437515.1 Acidiphilium sp. CAG:727
TATTTGTCTTTTTGCCTTTTCTGTACTTTCTTATTTAAAGTTTAACTCGTTACTAATCTCTCTGTATGAATATCTCTATCCATACTTAAATTATTAACTTTCTATGCAGTTGTCAATCTTCAATTTACCTGCACTCCGCAGGCTCGCATTCCTTCGCACGGAACGACGTATTTTTTCAAGCCCACAAAAGTGAGCCTACACATAATACCACACCGAATTTAGTATGTCAAGCAAAATTTTGCAATTTTTCAAAAAATATCCAAAAAAAATTACGGCAACGAAAATTTTGCTTTTCGTTGCCGCTTTTTCAAGTCTTTTATGTACTCAATATATAATGATACGCGTCATTCGGAGCGAAGAGCGACCACCGGATCTTTTTTACTCGCTATTCTCGACGGAATAAGCCCCGCGATAAACGTAAGCAGCATAGATATGCCTACGAGAATAAGTCCGCCCTGCCACGGCAACGCCGCAACCTTTTTAATGCCGGAAAGTTTGAAAATTATCGCGCTGACCGGAATATTGAGAAGAACGGTTATTCCTATACCGATAATTCCGGCGGCAAAGCCGATTATAAGCGTTTCGGCGTTAAACACCCTTGCTACGTCGCGTTTCGACGCCCCGAGCGACCTTAAAACGCCTATTTCTTTTATTCGTTCAAGTACCGAAATGTACGTTATTATGCCTATCATTATAGACGAAACGATAAGCGATACCGAAACGAATCCGATAAGAACGTACGACACCGCGTTTATAATGGTGGTAATCGAACTCATCATCATTCCCGTATAGTCGGTATACGAAATTCTGTCTTTTTTACCGTCTTCGCCCTCGGCTTCGACCTTTTTATTGTAACTTGCGATATAACTTTCGATATAATCTTTATTCGCGAACGACGAAGCGTAAATGGCTATCGACGCGGGTTTGTCTTCGTCGGCGTAACCGAATTTAAGCATATTGGAATCGTACGATGATTTTGCGGTAAACGCTTCGCCCTTCGTAACGTCTATTTCTTTATTCGCCATCTGAGATTTTACTACGGCTTCATTACCGACCATATCTAAAAGAGTCTTCGTAAGAGCGGGACTGTACACGATATTACTCGACAGCGCGCCCGAAGAAACGTTCTCTTTCTGACGAATAACGCCTGCGACCTTTACCTTTTTAC
>FR898430.1:1202-10761 GCA_000437515.1 Acidiphilium sp. CAG:727
GCTTTGTCTACGCCGCTCTGCGAAATCACCGTAACGTCATCATCCGACCGCGCGTATTTATACGACGCATCCCCGGCGTCGTCTTTGTAATAGTATGCGGCGGGAAGAACGAGCGAAAATTCCGTGCCGACCAGATCTTCAACCTTTAAGTCTTTATACTTTACGGCAAATTTGTCCTCGTCGGCGACTTTTTCTATTCCGTACATCGCCTTATACGCGCTGCCGACAGATTCGGGCAACGCGCTTGCGATATCGTACATCAATTCGTCTCTGTCGGCAAGTCCGAGAGCGGGTAAAATATAATCCGGTATACGGTTGTATTTATCTACGACGATCATGATTTCGCCGACTTCGGGATCGAAATCGAAATTCATCCAATCACCTGCAAGCACGTCGTATTTTGACTTTATGAAATCGGCGTTGTTTATGGCTTCGCTCCACGCTTTACCCGAACTACCCATCAGGTTGTCGTACATGGAAATATACGAACTTGAAAAGTTCGTGTTCTGCATCGTTTTATCCATCCATTCTACGGTACTCATAACCCGTTCATAGCCGCTTTCTCTTTTTACGTAGGTATCGAAAGACATGTTATAGGTATATTGAACGGCGGTTATCTTTTTCGCGTCGTATTGCTTTTTATCCAGTTCCTTTTTGAACCTTTCGAGATTGTTCGTAACCTGTACGCTGCTGTAAGTATGAATCATCTTATACAGCGAATCGTTTTGCTTGATCGAGCCGTTTTTCGGATACGCGCCGGCTTCGTCTTTTTTGTTGAATTCGTCTAAAACGGCGGTCATATCGGTATACGTCTGCTGAATCGTTATCGGATAGCGCGCAAGCGTTTCTTCCTGCGTGCGGTTGATATACGACTGAAAACCGCTTGAAAGCGACAAGATAAGCGCGATACCGATAATGCCTATGCTGCCCGCAAAAGAAACGAGAAAAGTCCTGCCCTTTTTGGTCATAAGGTTCCTGAAACTTAAAGCAAGCGCGGTGAAAAACGACATCGACGTTTTCTTTTTGCCCTTGTCGGTGCGTTTTTCTTTTTTCTCTTCCGTCGCCTCGATCGCCTCTTCTTCGGAAGAAAGCGGCCTGTCGTCGCCGACGAGTTCGCCGTCCAGAAGCCTTATTATTCTCGACGAATATTTTTCGGCGAGTTCGGGGTTATGCGTTACCATAACGATAAGGCGGTCGTTCGAAATCTCTTTGAGAAGTTCCATTATCTGCACGCTCGTTTTACTGTCGAGCGCGCCCGTACGTTTTACGGTCGAGCGCGCCCGTCGGTTCGTCGGCGAGCAGAATTTCGGGGTCGTTGATAAGCGCGCGGGCAATTGCGACTCTTTGCATCTGACCGCCCGAAAGTTGGTTGGGGCGAGCGTTAATCTTATTCCCAAGCCCCACCTTTTCAAGTACGGCGACCGCTCTTGCATGCCGTTCTTTCGCTCCGATACCCGACAAAGTCAGCGCAAGTTCGACGTTTTCGGCAACCGTCTGGTGCGGAATCAGATTATAACTCTGAAACACGAAACCTACCGAATGATTGCGGTACGTATCCCATTCTTTATCCGAAAAATCCTTCGTGCTTTTGCCGTTGATTATAAGGTCGCCCGACGTATAGCGATCGAGCCCGCCGATTATGTTGAGAAGCGTGGTCTTTCCGCAACCCGACGGACCTAAAATCGATACGAATTCGCTGCTGCGGAATTCCGTGCTTACGCCTTTAAGCGCAACCACCGTTTCGTCGGCGGTCTTGTACTCCTTGACGATATTTTTGAGTTCTAACATATACTTTCTCCGTTAAAAAATACTTCCTCATTTATATAATAACATTATTCTCGGCAAAAATCAACCGCGGATTTTGAAAAAAGTGAATTTTTACGGCTTTTTCTTTACTTGATTACGAAAATAGTATATAATATACTAAAAAATCGGTAAAGGTGAAAAAATGTTCGACGTTTTAGTGGCGGAAGACGATTTCGCGGTAAGAAAACTTACGACCGTTTTACTCAAAAACGCGGGGTTTTCGGCGAGAGCCTTCGAAACCGCCGAGGAGGCGTATATATCTGCGGAAGAAAATCGACCGTCGCTCGCTTTGGTAGACGTGATGCTGCCGCATGAAAACGGTTATGCTCTGACGAAAAAACTGCGTTCTTTATATCCCGATTTGCCGATAATCATAGTTACCGCAAAATCGCTGCCGGCAGACAAGCGCGACGGATTTTTAAGCGGAGCCGACGATTATCTCGTAAAACCCGTAGACGAAGAAGAATTGATTTTGCGTATACGCGCCCTCCTACGCAGGTCGGGTACCGCTTACGAACAAAAAATCTTCGCGGGGGATCTTATCGCCGACTACGCGGCTATGTCCGTAACCGTAAACGGAGAAAAAGTCGAACTCACTCAAAAAGAATTCCTACTGCTCTTCAAGTTGCTTTCTTCCCCCGGGAAAATCCTTACGCGTAACGATCTGGTAACCGAAATATGGGGCGAAAAACTCGAAGACGACCACACGCTTAACGTGCATATAAACAGGCTTCGCGAAAAAATTTCGAAATCGCAAAGCGTGGACCTGAAGGCGGCGCGCGGACTGGGATACAAGGCGGTGATAAACGATGAAAAAAAATAAAAGAACGATCGTAAAGGCGGTAAAAGAAATATGTTTCGCCACCGCGTGCGTATTGATAACCGCTCTGTTTATGCTTATTTGCGTTGCATTCGCGGCGGGTTCTAGCGGCAAATCGAGCGGCGGACTTATAGTTTTCATCAGCGTATGCGCGGTGCTTGCGGGGCTCACCCCGTTCGTCGTAAGAACGATAAAACATCTATCCGACGACGAAAAAATAGAAGAATGCGCCGACGCAATTCTTGCGGGAAATTATTCGGTCGGAATGCCGGACGTAAAAAGCGAATACGAGCCGATTATACGCGTTATGAAAAGGCTGTCCGACGCGCTTGCTTTCGTGGAAAAAACGCAGACCGACTTTATAAACGACTTCGCGCACGAACTGAAAACGCCGATAGTTTCGATTAAAGGCTTTGCGAAAATCGTCGCCGGCGGAGAAATTTCGGAAGAAGAAAAGAAAGAATATCTGTCGCTTATCGTTTCCGAATCGGACAGACTTATCGATCTCACGGCGAATACTCTTCTGCTCGACAGGCTCGGCGCGAACTCTCTCGAAGTGGACAAAAAAGAGTTTTCGTTAAGCGAAACCGCAAGAAAAGAAATACTGATTCTGCAAGACAAGTGGGAATCGAAAAATATCGAGGTCGAAGTCGAATTAAACGAAGTTACGGTGAATTCCAACCCCGAACTCGTCGGGCAAATGATACTCAACGTCATCGAAAACGCCGTCAAATACACGCCCGACAACGGGAAAATCACGGTTACGGACGGGGTAACGGCGGACGGAGTTTTTCTTACGATAAAAGACGACGGAATCGGCATGGACGACGAAACCGGACGCAGAATGTTCGACCGCTACTATCGCGGGGATAAATCAAGACAAAAAGGCGGAAACGGGCTGGGACTCGCTACCGTAAAGAAAATCGCCGAAGTTTTAGGCGTTAAAATTTCGGTAAACCCCGCCATAGACGAAGGCACGGAATTTACGTTTATTTTCTGATTTTTATTCATTTCGGAAGAATAACGCGATAAAAACCCGTCGTTAAGAACGAAGAGAAGCAATCCCCGCAACGACATACGCGATGACGGTAAATATATATGTCATTATATACCCTTGCAGACGATATAAAAAACGCCGGGCGCTTTCGCCCGGCTTAAAATCAATCTATTCTGTTTAATACGGTTACGTCGAGATAAAGCCCTATCGCGCCGTCGTCGCCCTTTTCAAAAGACAACTTTCCGTTTTCGTCGGCAACTATTTTTTTATACCGTCCGCCCGTAAGCGAAAGGTTTACGTCGTAAGTGTATTTTTCGCTATCTTCGAGATACGGCTTCAATTCTTCCGCTTTTGCGCCGCTTATATATCCGACGTGGTGAAACGCGCGGATGTCCCAGTCGAAAACGTACACCTCTATCGTTTCGCCGTTAAGCAACAATCCGCCGCGGCACAATTCCTGCCCGGCATATTCGTACGCCCGGTCGTCGGCGTACTCCTCTTTCAACTCCTTACCTTTAAGACCGTCGTACTTCGCAATACGCCCTCTTTTCACGCCCTCTTTGATTTCGGCGTCGATTATTTTGGAGATTTTAATCCCCTCGTAATTCTTTCCGTCCGTTCCTTCTACGACGAACTCGCCGTAATACAGTCCGTCGCTTATATCGTAGCGAAGTCTTCTTCGTCTTCTCGCGCAAAGATAGTCCACGACGTCTTCGAGATCGGCAGGCGGAGTCAGTTCAAAGGCTTTTTTTTTACGCTTTTTCGGTTTTGCGACCTCTTCGACTTCCTCTCTCGTTCCGTCTAAAGCCCCTTCTTCGTCTAAAATCGTCTCGGTTTCTTCGTCGGAGTATTCGAGCGGAACTTCGTCGAAATCTTCAAGTCCGTCAAATTCGTCTTCGTATCTTTTTTTACCCATCTTATTATCCGCGTCTGTATTTTTCGGTTTGAGTTCTTACGAGTTCTTCGTCGGAGAAATAGTTTATTCTCATAGCCGACTTTACTTCGTTAAGCGTCTTATACGCCGTCTTTTCGGCTTCTTCGCTGCCCTTTCTGAGCATATCGTATACGGCGGGAACATCCTGCTCGAACGTTTTTCTTCTTGCCCTTATCGGCTCTAAGGTCGCTTGCAACACTTCGTTTAAGAAGCGTTTTACTTTCATATCTCCCAAGCCGCCGCGGGTATAATGCGCCTTTAACGCTTCGAGGTTTTCGTAATCCGGCAAAAACGCTTTGAAGTGTTCGTCGGTGGCGAACGCGTCGAGATAAGTAAACACTGCGTTACCTTCGAGTTTGCCCGGGTCTGTAACCTTTATGTGGTCGGGGTCGGTAAACATACCCATAACCTTTTGTTTAACCTCGTCGGCGGTGTCGGAAAGATAAATGCAGTTGCCGAGCGACTTGCTCATTTTTGCCTTTCCGTCCGTGCCGGGCAGTCTTAAACAAACTTTATTGGTCGGCAACACGGCTTTTGCCTCGACGAGCGTTTCGCCGTAAACCGAGTTGAACTTTCTTACGATCTCGTTGGTCTGCTCTATCATCGGAAGTTGGTCTTCGCCTACCGGTACGACGTTAGCCTTAAACGCCGTTATATCCGCCGCCTGACTTATGGGATAAGTGAAAAATCCGACGGGAATACTCGTTTCGAAGTTACGCATCTGAATTTCGTTTTTAACCGTCGGATTGCGTTGCAGACGAGAAACGGTTACGAGGTTCATATAGTAAAACGAAAGTTCGGTAAGTTCGGGAACCTGCGACTGTATGAACATGGTCGTTTTATCCGGCGAAAGACCGCACGAAAGGTAATCGAGCGTTACCTCTATAATATTTTGTCTTACCTTTTCGGGATTTTCCGCGTTATCGGTCAAAGCCTGCGCGTCGGCGATCATAACGAACATTTTATCGTAATCTCCGCCGTTCTGTATTTCCACTCTTCTTTTAAGCGAGCCTACGTAGTGCCCGACGTGAAGCCTGCCGGTAGGACGATCGCCCGTCAAAATTACGTTACCCATAACAAAAACACCCCGATTAGTTTATTGAAGCCATTTTATCACATTTTTCGCATTAAATAAAGCGTTTTTCAAGGCAAAATAAAATTTACGCCGCCGTATTAAAACGAAAACCGAAATCATATACTCTAATATGATAAAACCCGTAAAAGCGGCGGCGTATATCGCGCTTATTTTCGTTCTTGCGTTTACGCCTCTCGTCGCGGCGAAAAAAACGCGGACGGATAACGATTTTCTTCTTAAACCCGCCGGACACGAACAAATATTGACGCTATGGCACGTAGAAACTTTTGAAGGCGGCGTCGGCTCCCGCGGGGATTTTATCAACGGACGAGCCGTGGAATTCGGCGAGAAAGGTCGGCACGTACTCGTAAAAACGCATACTGCCGAAAGCGCGAAGGCGGCTTTGGAAAAAGGCGAAAAGCCGGACCTCGTATCTTTCGGAATCGGCGCGGATTTCGTCGTTCCTCTGGTAAAGCAGGTTACTCTGACCGTGGCGGGCGACAAAATAAAAAGCCGGGCGTTCGTGTGGGCGCAGGGCGGATATTTTTTATTCCGCAAAAGCGGCGACGAAACCCCCGTAAAAACTCTTACGATTTCGGACGGCGGTAAAAATCTGCCGCACGGCGCGGTTCGTCTTACGGGCGTAAAATACGAGAATATCGAAACGGTAAAATCTACCGACGCTTATCTTAAACTCATTTCGGGCAAAACCGACGCGATGATAGGCACGCAGCGCGATATTCGCCGCTTCACGGTAAAAAATTTCGCTTATATCGCGACTCCTCTCGAAAAATATAACGACCTGTATCAATACGTGGCTATAACCACCGACGACGAAAACAAACTTCCGACGGCGAAAGCCTTCGCGGAATATCTTTTAAGCGAAAAAACGGCGAAAAAAATATCGTCGCTGTATATGATTCCCCGTTACTTTTCTTTAACCGACGCTCCGCTGCAAAGTTACGACGCGGCGAAAAACGAAAAAACGATAAGTCCTTTTATCTCGCCCGAAAACTTAGAAATCCTGAAAGAAGATTTAACGGAATCTCTCGCTCTGAAAGAAAAGTGTTATTCGTTTGAAAACTCTTTGCTATCGCCCTCAAACGCTTGTAATTAAGAATAATTTATTGTAAAATAGGAGAAAATAAAATGCCCGTTATCGACGGATTGAAAGAGATAGCCGAAAAGTACTCTTTCGTATGCAAAAAAGACGAAGATTTAAGCCGCAGGTGCGCTTACGGAACGGGCGGAAAAGCCGACTGGTATTTTACGCCGACCGACGAAAAAACGATTATATCGCTCGTAAAAGACCTTAAAACCGCCAAAGCCCCTTACTTCGTTTTAGGCAACGGCTCGAACGTACTCGTGTCGGACGACGGTTATGGCGGAGCGATTATTTCCACCGAGAAACTCAAAGGCGTGTCTTTGTGCGGCCGAATCCTGACCGCCTCGTCGGGCGAAAAGGTCGCCGACGTGGTTAAATTCGCGCTTTACAGCAGCCTCGGCGGCGTAGAGTTTTTAAGCGGAATCCCCGCGACTATCGGCGGCGTTACCGCAATGAACGCAGGTTGTTTCGGCAAATCCGTCGCCGACAGAATCAGTTACGTCGTAACGACGGAAAACGTATATCCCGCCAAAAAGTGCGGGTTCGCCTACCGCGAAAGTCTGTTCAGAAAAAACGGCGAGCCGATTATTAAAGTGGCGTTTAATTTAGACAACGCCGAATACGAACAGTCGGAAAGCAAAATAGAATACTACAAAAATCTGAGGCGCAACAAACAGCCGAAAGGCAGGTCGTGCGGAAGCGTTTTCTTAAACGACGGCTACTACGCGGGCAAACAGATAGAAAGTTGCAATCTCAAAGGGTTCCGCGTCGGCGGAGCGAGAGTGTCCGAAAAACACGCGAACTTCATTCTGGCGGACGAAAATTGCAAAAGCAAAGATATATATTCGCTTATACGCTCGGTCAAAAAGATCGTATTCGAAAAATCGGGCGTTAAGTTGAAAGAGGAATTGGTTTACATAGGAAGATTCGAAGATGAATATTACTTTTGATCTCCACACCCACACCGTGTACAGCCACGGCAAAGGCACCGTGGAAGAAAACGCCGTTTCGGCAAAAGAAAAAGGATTATACGGGATAGGAATAACCGATCACGGATTTTCTCATCCCGCTTTCGGTATGCGCAGAAAAAAACTCGACCGTATGCGCGCCGACTGCGTTGCGGCGGAAGAAAAAACGGGCGAAAAAATTCTGCTCGGCATAGAATCGAATTTACGCGGCGAGTGCGGATCCATCGACGTAGAAGAAAAAGACTACCCGCAGTTGGATCTTATCCTGGCGGGCGTACATAGATTTATCTTTTACAAGAGTTTAGGCGATTTCGTACATTTACTTTGCGGAAACGTATTTCGTTCGGTGCTTAAAAGTCCGCCGAGCAAACGGCTCGTAGACTACAACACGCGCTGCTACGTAAACGCCGTAAAAAACAATCCGATAGACGTTCTTACCCACGTAGGGTATCTGTGCTATTGCGACCCGGTCGAAATCGCGAAGGTATGCTCCGATTACGGCACGTATATCGAGATAAACACTAAAAAAACTCACCTTTCCGACGAGGAATGGCGCAGGGTTATCGACACGGGCGTAAGATTCGTGGTCGACAGCGACGCGCACTCGGTAGACCGCATAGGCGACAACGCCCTGGCGGAAAAACTTTTCGCAAGAGTGGATTTCCCGCTCGACCGTATAGACAATATCGACGGGAAACTCCCCGATTTGCGTTTTACGAAATACAAAAAAGAACACGGCATCGAGTGTAAAAACACTTTGCTTTGATTTAACGATATAATATCAAGTCCGCGCGTCGCCCGGAAAGGTGGTTTACCGCGGAATAAGAACCGTAGCGGCAATTTTATTTTATCAATCTCAAAACCTTAATAACCCCGACGATAAGGCGATTATCAATGAATTACTCCGAAGAAGTCAAAAAAGAAATACTCTGCGGAAAAGAAAACACCGACGGCGAAAAGAAAGCGTTCGCTTCGGCGTTTCTGCGTTCCGCGGGTACTCTTTCCGTCAACGGCGGAAAAATCGGCTTCGAAATTTCTACCGATAATTCGTTCGGAGCGAACGCGTTCGTAAAATACTTCGCCGACGTATATTCTCTGCCGCTTGAAATCTCGGAAGAAAAAAGCAAACGCGGCAAACGTATAAAAATCCGTTACGCCGAGGACGCAACCGAAATTTTGGAAGACCTCGGAATCATCGAAGTCGACGGCGAAGGCGTCAAACTGAAATTCGGCGTTAAATGGAGTCTTATAGAAAGCGACGAAGAAAAAACGGCGTATCTTCGCGGCGCGTTTTCGGGCGGCGGCAGCGCGACTTTACCCAAAAGCGACGGAAGTTCTTCTACGGGCTATCATCTCGAATTCGTGTTCGGCGATTACGTATCCGCAACCGACGTATGCGAAATTTTAAGCGAACTGTACTTTCTGCCGAAACTTATTCAACGTAAAGAGGCGTTTATCGTATACCTTAAAACCCGCGACGAAATTTCGGATTTTCTCGCCCTGCTCGGCGCCCGGAAAGCCGTTCTGAAACTTGCCGAACTTACCGTCGAAAAGGATATGAACAACAACTATAACCGACAACTCAACTGCGAAATGTCAAACATGAGCAAGCAAATCGACGCGTCGGTAAAGCAGATACGCGCAATCGAAAAAATCAACGAAGCGATAGGCTTGTCTTCGCTCCCCCTACCCTTAAAAACTGTGGCGGAAGCAAGAATAAAAAACAAGGGTAGCACTTTGGTCGAACTTGCCGAAATTTTAGGAATATCGAAGAGTTGCTTAAATCACCGCTTACGCAAGATAGTAGATCTTGCCGAAAACTTATAATTCGGTCTTAGCCTTCATTATTGAGAA
>FR898430.1:10917-16784 GCA_000437515.1 Acidiphilium sp. CAG:727
AATTCGGGGCGACCGAAATGTCCGTAAGCCGCCGTCGCTTCGTAAATAGGTCTGCGCAAATCGAGCGTCTTGATTATCGAATACGGACGCATATCGAACTCTTTCGCGATAATATCGGCGATTTTTTCGTCCGAAAGTTTGCCCGTGCCCTTCGTGTTTACGAACAGCGAAACGGGGCGCGCCACGCCTATCGCGTAAGCGACTTCCAAAGTACACTCGTCGGCAATCCCCGCCGCCACTACGTTTTTACAGATATATCTTGCAAAATAAGCAGCGCTTCTGTCCACCTTGGTCGGGTCTTTGCCCGAAAAGGCTCCGCCGCCGTGCGCGCAACTTCCGCCGTAAGTATCTACGATGATCTTTCTGCCGGTTAAACCGCTGTCGCCGTGCGGACCGCCTATCTCGAATCTGCCCGTCGGGTTGATGTATATTTTCGTGTTTCCGTCCATAAGATTTTCGGGCAAAACCGCGCGGATAACGAGTTTTTCAACGTCTTTACGGAGTTGCTCCGTCGTAACGCTTTCGCCGTGCTGCGTAGAAACGACTACCGCCTCGATTCTCTTCACCTTGCCTTCTTCGTATTCGACCGTAACCTGACTCTTGCCGTCGGGGCGAAGATAATCCAGAAGTCCGCTCTTTCTTACCTCGGTAAGTCTGCGAGTGAGTTTATGAGCGAGGGTTATCGGAAGCGGCATATACTCTTCGGTTTCGTTGGTCGCGTAACCGAACATCATACCCTGATCGCCCGCGCCGAATCTGTCGGCTTCGTCGCCGCTTTCGCGGTGTTCTACGGAATCGTCGACGCCCATCGCTATATCCGCGCTCTGCTCGTGTATGGCAGTAAGCACGGCGCACGTGTCGCAGTCGAAACCGTATTTGGCTCTGTCGTAGCCGATTCTGCGAATCGTGTTTCTCGCGACGGACTGAATATCCACGTAGCAATTAGTTGTGATTTCGCCCATAACGAGTACCAGACCCGTGGTAGCGGAAGTTTCGCAGGCAACCCTTGCATAGGGGTCTTTCGCTAGAATGGCGTCAAGAACCGCGTCCGAAATCTGGTCGCAGATTTTGTCGGGATGCCCTTCGGTTACGCTTTCGCTGGTGAAAAACTTGTTCATAAAAAATCCTTCTTTTTGCGCGGAAAAGATTTGTGGTCGTCCCGCGCCTCTGCGTAATTATACACCATTACAAAACGATTGTCAATTACGTTTAGTTATGATAAAATGTTCTCATGAAAAATAATTGTACCCTCTGCCCC
Organism: Acidiphilium sp. CAG:727; assembly: GCA_000437515.1. GTDB lineage: Bacteria > Bacillota > Clostridia > Christensenellales > Borkfalkiaceae > UBA10281. Next base: position 12,176 of record FR898430.1, read on the forward strand.
GTCCGTTGCGGCGCGGACAGAGAAAAAACCGCGGGGTATTGCGGTGAAAAAGATAAAATGCGTATAGCGAAATACTATCTGCATAAGTTCGAAGAGCCGTGCATTACGGGCAAAAACGGATCGGGAACGGTTTTCTTTTGCGGTTGCTCGCTTAAATGCGTATTCTGTCAGAATTACGCTTTGTCGCGTTCGCAGACCGGCAAAGAAATCACACCCGAAGAGTTGGCGGAAATCTTTGCGGAATTGGAAAACTCGGGCGCGACGAATATAAATCTCGTAACCCCCACGCACTTCGCACCGCTTATAAAAAAGGCGTACGAAATCTATCGCCCGAAAATTCCGACTGTGTACAATACCCACTCTTACGAACCGATAGAAACTCTTAAAATTTTAGAGCCGTACGTAGATATTTACCTGCCCGACTTAAAATTCTTTTCGCCCGAAATTTCACAACGGTATACGGCAAAACGCGACTATTTCGAAATCGCGAGCAAGGCGATAAAATACATGATGAATGCAAAACCCGTGACTTTCGACAAAGACGGAAATATGCGTTCGGGAGTAATCGTAAGGCACATGATAATGCCGCTTTGCGTAGAAGACAGTAAAAAAATAGTAAGGTGGTTTGCCGAAAACAAGAAAAACGGAGCGTATTTTTCGCTTATGGCGCAATACACTCCGTTCGGGAATACGAAAGAATATAAAGAATTATCGCGTAAAATCACCGCCCGCGAATACGAGCGCGTTTACGAAGAGTTGTTATCTTTGGGAATAACCGACTACTTCGCGCAGGAATCGGGTTCTGCGAGCGAAAGTTTCATCCCGAAATGGGATTTTTAATCGCTTTCGGCGAAATAGTCCAGCGCGTCGGCGTAGCCGGGGAAACCTTTTCCGACTATCGTTTTTTTTGCTACGGACGAAATAAAACTACGTTTTCGGAAATCTTCGCGGGCGTAAATATCGGTTAAATGCACCTCTACGGTCGGGATATCCACCGCTTTCAGCGCGTCGGCGATAACCACGCTCGTATGCGTGTAACCGCCCGCGTTTATTATAATTCCGTCGTAGCGGCGATACGCTCTTTGTATTTCGTCTACGATTTCGCCCTCGTGGTTGCTTTGAAATATTTTAACTTTAAGTCCGCGTTCTTTCGCGGATTTTTTTATAAATTCAACCAGATCGCGATAGGTCTTTTCGCCGTACACGGTCTTTTCGCGAATACCCAGCATATTAAGGTTCGCTCCGTTTATTACGAGTATTTTTCTCATAGTTCCGCTATTTCCTCCGCTGCCTTATCTACGGTGTCGTCGTTATAAATTTCGCAGTCGCAAACGCTTTGATAGAGCGATTTTCGCAAATTATACAACTCTTCCGGCGAACGATTTACCGACAGAGGTCTGTCATTTGACGAAAGTAACTTCAAATCGCGTTTTACCCATACGACGAGCGAACTCCTTTTTATCGCCTTTCGGTTTTCTCGTTTAAGAACGCTTCCGCCGCCCGTGGCGATAATAACGCCCCGCCTTTGGCAAGCCTCGTCTACGACGCGACTTTCGACGTCGCGGAAATAATCTTCGCCGTATCGGTTTATCATTTCGCCCGCCGTAATTCCGTAATTACGCAAAATCACTTCGTCGGTGTCGATAACTTCTCTGTCCGTAACCGCGCCGAGCCTTTTCGCGATAACCGTTTTGCCCGCCCCCGGCATACCGACGAGCGCGATATTCCGCGTAGACTTATAAATTTTGTCGGCGAGTTTTATAACGTCGTCGTCCGAAAATTCCGTACCGTTCCAAAGTTTTTCGGCGGCTAACGCCTGATAAACCAGCATATTAAGTCCGTTGGCGTTTTTAAGTTTCAACTCCTGCGCCTGCAAAATAAATTCCGTCCGGGCGGGATTATAAGCGCAGTCGAACGCCCCTTCGAGATTTTTAAGTTTCGACAGATCAATCGGAGAAGCCGCGTCGAACGGGTACGCGCCTACGGGCGTACAATTGATAACGATTTCCGCCCGACGGCAAACCTCGTAACAATTTTCGTAATTTATCTCGCCTTTTCGGCTTACGACGTATATTTTTTTCGCGCCGGTTTCTTCCGCAAGCGTTTTAGCCGTCTTACCCGCTCCGCCGCTGCCTAAAATTGCCACCGTTTTACCCGAAAGGTCGATACCCGCGCTTTTCAACGCAAAGTCGAGCCCGAAAATATCCGTGTTGTATCCTGCAAGTTTGCCGTCGCGGTTGACTATCGTGTTGACCGCTCCTATTTTTTTCGCAAGAAAGTCCGTTTCGTCGAGATAGTCGATAACCGCCGATTTATAAGGCATGGTAACGTTAAGTCCCGCGTAATTTTTTTCGAGCAAAAACTCGCCCAGACGCTCTTCGTCGAGTTCTTTGAGCGAGTAATCAAAACCCCTTTCGCAGTGTATTTTAGCCGAGTAACTATGCGGCAATTTTTTACCTATCAGAAAATATTCTTTCATTTCTCCGTGTCTTTGCTTATATCGAATATTTTATTATACAGTTCGGTTATTTTTTTCTTTTCTTCGTCGGTCTTATTTATCGCCAATCGCTCTATAACCGCGTTTTCTCTGTCTTTATCTTCTACGGAAAGCGAATGCGTTTTTTTCGCTTTACCGATCTCTTTTACCACGGCGAGCCTTTGCAGAAAAAGCGAAACCAACCCGTCGTCGATTTCGTCTATCTCACTTCTCAATTCGTCTATCGTTTTCATAAATCACCTCGTCGGCAATCGCTATCGCCGCGGCAGCTTCGATAAGCGGCGCCGCTCTTAACGCGACGCACGCGTCGTGTCTGCCGTTTACGCTTATTTCGGCGTTTTCTCCCGTCAGAAGATTGACCGAATTTTGTTTTTTTGCAATCGACGGAGTGGGTTTTACGGCAACCGCGAAAGTTATTTCGCCCGCCGAAATTCCGCCGTATATTCCGCCGTCGTTATCAGATTCGAAAACCAAATTTTCTTTATCGTAACGCATTTCGTCGTTTGCCTCGCTGCCGCGAAGAGAACAAAGCGTGAACCCTTTGCCGAATTCCACGCCCTTGACCGCGGGGACGGCGTAGCACAGCGAAGAAATCTTACTTTCGAGTCCGTCGAAAAGGGTTCCTCCCAACCCTTTGGGACAGTTTTTTATAACGCACTCTATTCTTCCGCCTACCGAATCTCCGCTTTTTTTAATCGTCGTAACGTAGTCGTCGATTTCCGCCTGACTTACGCCACGTTTTTCGGGGTCGTTAAAACTCTTTATAAATTTATCCCCGACGGACGACGGATACGCCGAAATCTTAACGCCGTAATATTTTTCGAGAACGCTTTTACAAATCGCACCGACGGCGCAAAACGCCACCGTTACTCTGCCCGAGTATTCGCCGCCGCCCGTAAAATCGATTTCGCCGTCTTTGAAATATCTGCCGATATCTGCGTGCGACGGACGGGGAATACCCGTAAGGTCTTTATAGTCTTCGCTTCTTACGTCGGTATTAAAAAAACCGATTTTTACGTCGCCCGTAATCCTGCCGTTTTTTACGCCTTTGGCGTAATGAGGCTCGTCTTTTTCTATCCTTTCGGTCGCGCCCGCCTTTCCTGACGGCGAACGCCGTAAAAGCATATCTTCGACTTCTTTTTCGTCGAAAGCAAAGCCTTTAAGCCCCTTTATCGAGGCGGAAATTTTTTCGCCGTGCGACTTTCCCGTAACGATTATTTTCAGTTTTTTACCGTGATATACGGACATTATCCGACCCGCCTGTTTTTACTAAATTTTCAAAAAACGACGGAAACGATTTTTTTACCGCCTCCGCGCCCGATATAACGCTTTCGCCGTCGGCTGTAGCCGCTAAAATCGCCTGCGACATAACCGTTCTGTGGTCGCCTCCGCCGTCGAACGCTCCGCCTTTTACCGCGCCGCCGAAAATAATCAGATCGCCGCCGACCGAACGGCATTTTACCCCCGCGACTTCAAGCGTTTTCATAATCGCATCAACGCGGTCGCTCTCTTTGATTTTCAGTCTGCCGACGTCCTTTATAACCGATTTCCCGTTTGCATGCGCCGCAAGAACGGCTATCGTCTGGGCAAGGTCGGGATAGTCTTTTACGCTTACGTTTATAGGTTTTTTGCTTTTCGCCGCTTCGACGGTAATCTCGTCGCCGCTTATATTTACTTTCGCCCCGTAATTTCTTAAAATATCCGCAATTGCCTTATCCGGCTGATTCGAGTTCTCGTCCAACCCCCTGACGGTAACCGACCCGTTAATCGCGCCGAGCGTAAGGAAATACGCCGCCGAAGAATAATCGCCATCGCAGATAAGCCGTTTCGGCGAAACGATTTTGCCGCCGTACACGGTTATTTCGTCGCCTCGCATTTCGGTCTTTACGCCGAATTTATCGAGCGCGGCAAGCGTCATTCCGGTATAGCCTACGCTCACCTTTTCGCCGACGAGTTTAATTCGGCTTACGCCTTTCGTAATCGCCGCGGCAAACAAAAGCCCGCTTATAAACTGCGAACTTTGCGAGCCGTCTATGACGAATTCGCCCGCCGTCGCCTTGCCGTAATATTCGCCGTTTTCGGTTTTGAAAAGACTTTTCGATAATGCGTCGA
>FR898431.1:0-4576 GCA_000437515.1 Acidiphilium sp. CAG:727
ACCGCCGAAGTCATCGTAACCATGGGCTGAATAACTTTTATACAAGAATAATATGTATCCAAACAAAGGAGGAACGCGTATTATGAAAGAAAACAGAAAATTGTTAAAAGACGTACTTGACGATATTCGTCAGGATATGAGCGACGAAGAAGTTCTTAATCTGCTTGCAGACCGCAAGATTTCGGTACGCCCGGAAAGCGAGAAAAAATATACTTTGGGACAACGTGCCGCAGACGCTATTGCAAAATTTGCAGGCAGTTGGGCGTTCATTTTTTCCTTTACCGGCGCTCTCGTTCTTTGGATGGTCGTAAATATCATAATGGCGTCTAAGGCGTTCGATCCGTACCCGTTTATACTGCTTAATCTGGTATTGTCCTGCGTGGCGGCTATTCAGGCGCCGCTCATTATGATGAGTCAAAACCGTCAGGAAGAAAAAGACCGCAGAAGAGCCGAAAACGACTATAAAGTCAATCTGAAAACCGAAATTATGATTGAGGCGTTGTACGATAAACTTAATGCCGTTCTCGCCAAACAGTCGGCGATCGAAAAGCAATTGCACTCGGAAGTCGATAGTAATAATACCGAAAAGAAATGATAACTATGTCTGGCATACGAAAAAGCCGTATAATTTAAGAAAAATGCGGAGGTGTCGATATGAAATATAAAACGGTCGTATTAAAATACAACCCGCGCGCCGAGAAAATGGCGGAAGAAGTAGAAAAGGCGGCAAACGAATATGCCGAACAAGGTTGGAAACTTATAACGTTTTCCGTTACTCTTTCTGCAAAAGCCATACTTGTATTTGAAGTTCCCGACGCGAAACTATAAATATTTTACGGAGAATGTTATGATTGCGGAATGAAAACTTCTCCGAAAGACAAAATAAAAACAGCCGTAATTGCTTACGACTGTTTTTTTGGTCTGAGTGAGAAGATTTGTAAGGAGCGGCGACTATTACGAGAGAATAAATAAGACCGTAAAATAAAAAGCCGCGACGGAATAGCGTTTTGCCCCGCGACAAAACCGAGTAAGTAAAAGAGAAAAGCGGAAATATCGGCGGGTAAAAATAAAGTAGGGAAAACGCGTCCTTTCCGGCCGCCGGAAGGAAAACTTCTCTGAAAGACGAAATAAAAACAGCCGTAATCGCTTACGACTGTTTTTTGGTCTGAGTGAGAAGATTTGAACTTCCGACCTCTTGAACCCCATTCAAGCGCGCTACCAAACTGCGCTACACCCAGATAAATTTTGCTCTCTTTCCGTTCGGCTTACCCATTATAGACTAATTTTTACGAAAAGTAAAGTTTTTTACGTACATAAACGAAAATTTTTTTATTGTAGGTATAAGAGTTTCAAAGACGAAAACAATTGACAAATGCAACTAATAATGATATGCTATCTGCAGAGGTTGCGACTACTTATGAATATTTGGCATGATATAGACCCTAAACGGATAACTCCCGACGAATTCATCGCGGTAATCGAAATTCCGAAGGGCAGTAAACAAAAGTACGAACTCGATAAAAAGACGGGGCTTCTGATACTCGATCGTATTTTATATACGTCTACGCATTATCCTGCGAACTACGGTTTTATACCGCACACTTTAGCGGACGACGGCGACCCGCTCGACGTTCTGGTACTTTGCTCCGAAAGTCTTTTGCCGCTTTCGCTCGTAAAAGTCTATCCGATAGGCGTTATAACGATGAACGATAACGGCAAAAACGACGAAAAGATAATCGCCATACCGTTTACCGATCCGAACTATAATTCGTATAAGACGATAGCGGACCTTCCCAAACACGTATTCGACGAAATGCAGCATTTCTTCTCGGTTTATAAGCAACTCGAAGGAAAGAATACTGCGGTAAATACCGTGTGCGGCAGGGAAAACGCGATAGCGATAATCGAAAAATCGCTTATGAGTTATAAAGACAATCTTTTTGAAATTCTCAATAAATAAAAAACTTTAACGATAAAAGGAGATATAAAAATGGAAAAACACGTTGCGTTGATTACTTACAGAATAAATAACGTAGAATTTAAGTTCAAAGAAGGGATTCAGCCCGGAACGAAATTCCGCATCAACCCGAAAATCGAATGTAAGATGGGCAGAAATCAGAATACTTTGTTCGTCAATCTTTCGGTCAGAATAAACGAAGATATTTCTTCGCCCGTTCCGTTTGACCTTACGGTAAACGCGTTCGGCACTTTCAACGTGCTTAAAGACGCTACCGAAGCCGAACTCGCCTCCGAAACCATGGATACTTTGTATCCGTTCGTCCGCGCGGCGGTCGCTTCGATGACGGCGAACTGCAATATTCCGCCGTACATTCTTCCGATAATCAATTCGGATAACGCGCAGATCGAGTCCAAAAAAGAAGAAGGCGTAAACTGAACCGACTATGAAACGCATCGAATGTACGCTGTTCGACGGTCTTTCGGACGAAGAATATTTCAGGCTTCTTCAAAGCATGAAACCCCGCGAAGGTAAATTCAGACGGGGTGCGTTCGTGTATCGTTACGACGCCGAGATCAAAGAACTTTCCATACTTTGCGACGGAGTCGCGAGCGTGGTCAAAATCGACGCCGACGGCAATCGTATTTTGCTCGAAAGGCTTACGAAAGGCAGTATTTTCGGTAATTCCGTTTCGTACGGAACGAGGACGGACGACGATATTTCCGTAGTCGCCGATACGGAGTGCCGTACGGTAACGTTCGTTTTCGACGACCTTATAAAGCGTTGTGACGGCGAGTGCGGATACAGGCATAAACTTCTCGTAAACGCCATCACCGCTATGGGTAATAAGATAGCGGCGATAGGCGAAAGAACGGAGATAACGGGCAATCGGGCAACGAGAGATAAACTCCTTTGCTATTTTAAGTTTTTATGCCGCAAAAACGGCGGCGGAAAGACCAAACTCGATATGAAACTTACCGATCTCGCCGATTATATCTGCGTCGACAGAAGCGCGATGATGCGCGAACTTCGCAAATTGAAAGACGAGGGTAAGGTCAAAATAGAGAACAAAATCGTCGAATTGAATATTTAACGCCAAAAAAAGTCATACTTATTTCGTGTACGAAGCGAATAAGTTAAAAAAAAGAATATTCCCCGTCGCTTTGTCTGCGACGGGGTTTTTTATATTTTTTTACGCCTTTTTGATGAAAATAACGGTTGTTTTTGCTTATCCGTTGCCTGAATTCGACTATGCTCTGACCGTTTACGCGCTCGGTAAGACTTACGAATTTAACTATCCCGAAATCGATAAAAACGAATACGGCTATTATATAAAGGGGCTTGACGGAATAGTCGACGGCGTTTATTCCGATACGCTCGTTCGGGCGAAAGACGCCGATTTTACGGCCGACGTCAATGCGGAAGACCCCTTTATTTTTTCAAAAGAGAGTTGCGGAAGATGTATAGATAAGGATAAATTAAAGGCTGACATCGCGTACGCTTTGCAAAACGGCAAGAGGGTTGTTACTGCCGCAACGACGGAACTTAAACCCGAAATCAAACTGACCGAATTGAAGTCGCGAATGAAACTATTGTCGATTTTCGAAACGAATTACTATTCGTCGGGCGCGGCAAGAAAAAACAATATCGCGCTCGCCTGCAGGCTTATAGGATATAAAACGATTTTACCCGGCAGGGAATTTTCGTTCAACGAAACGGTAGGCGAAAGAACGGAGGCGAGGGGCTTTAAGTCTGCCACGATTATAACGGGAGGACGGTTTACCGACGGAGTGGGCGGGGGAGTTTGTCAGGTTTCGTCCACCGTTTACGCGTGCGCCGCTCTAGCGGATATGAGAATAACGGCGAGAAGAAATCATAGTCTTACGGTCGGGTATACTTCGCCGTCGTTTGACGCGATGGTGTCCGACGGCTTATCGGATTTGCGGTTTGTCAATACCCGCGAATACCCCGTAACGATAGTTGCCGACGCAGACGGCAACAGGGTAAGGGTAAGAATATACGGAAAACCGAACGGAAAGAGTTATAAACTCGAATCGTCCGTGAGCGGGTATATCGAGCCGAAAGCCCCCGAAATAATCGAAACCGACGAACTTAGCGAAGGCGAAAGCGTCGTAAAGGTACGCCCGAAAACGGGAATGAAAAGCAAGGCGTGGCTTTGCGTTTACGACGGCGGTATACTCGTCGAAAAGAGATTGCTTTCATCCGACGTATATTCGGCGTTGAACGGCGTTATCGCGGTCGGCAGGGATAATCGCGGAGGTAAAACGTCGGAGTGATCGACTAAAAACCGACCGCTTGAAAATTCTTAAAAATTTTTTTCAAAAACGTCGAAAAAACAGTTGACAAACTTGCAAGCCGGGCATATAATATAGCCGAGTTAGCACTTTAAGCGTTAGAGTGCTAACACCTCAGACAAAGGAGTGCCAAAAGTGGAACTGTCGGATAGAAAAAAGAAGATACTCCAATACGTGGTCGACGATTATATAGAAACCGCCGTTCCGGTATCGAGTAAAAGTCTTACCGAAAAGCACATGAACAACGTGTCTTCGGCTACGATACGAAATGAACTTTCGGCTCTCGAAGAGTTGGGTTACTTAA
>FR898431.1:4612-8856 GCA_000437515.1 Acidiphilium sp. CAG:727
CTTCGGGCAGAGTTCCGTCGGCGGAAGCGTATAAACTTTACGTAAGCGATCTTATGGTAAAGGATAAACTTACCGCGAAAGAACTCGATTACATAAAGAAAATCTTTTTAGATAAGGCAGACAATCTTGAAGAAGTTATACGGAATACGACGAAAGTCATAAGCGAACTTACGTCTTATACTTCGGTCGGCATGCCGAACAAAGACGGAAAAGAAAAGATAGAGTCCGTAAAGTTCTTTCGTTTCCGCAAAGACAGCGCGCTTGTGCTTATAGTTACCGAATTGAGATTACTTAAAGATAACTATATAACCGTTTCCGAAAATATGACCGACGAACAGTTGTCCGACGCCGAAAAAGTGCTTTGCAATATGTTCCGGGGTAAGACTTTCGAAGATATATGCAATATGAAACCCGAAGTCGAAGATAACTTTTTAGGTTATAAAAACATCTTCGTCAACGTAATCGAAGCGCTTAAAACCTACGTCGAAACGAGCGGCGAAGACGTCGTTATAGCGGGTGAAGATAAGATTTTCGAACACCCCGACTACGCGGACGTAGGTAAAATCAAAGACTTCCTGTCGGTCGTAACGAGTAAAGATAAAGTTATGAATCTGCTCGTCGGCGAGGACAGGCACATAAAGATAAACGTCAAGATAGGTTCGGACGGTTACGATGAAATTCCAAAAGAATGTTCGCTCGTTACCGCGACCTATTCGGCGAACGGAACTCCGCTCGGTACTTACGGCGTTATAGGACCGGTACGAATGGACTATCAGAAAGTCGTCGCGGTACTCGAGAACGTCGGCAGAATTTTAGAGAGCATAATAACCAACAGGTGAGGACAAATGTCGAAAGAACACGAAAAGCAAAAATACGATAAACGCGAGGCGCCGGCAAAGGAACAAACGCCCGAAACGGAAATCGTCCGGGAAGAAGAAATTCCCGCCGAAGAAGTTACGGCGGAAAAGACCGCCGACGAACGAGTCAAAGAGTTAGAAACAGAAAACGAAAAACTTCGTAAGGATCTGGAAGAAACCAAAAACGACTACCTTCGCGCGAGAGCGGACTGCGAAAACGTCCGTAAACGCAGCGCGGCCGACGTGAGAAACGCCTACGCCGACGGTAAGTTGGAAGCGGTTACCAAAGTTCTTGCAATTGGCGACAGTCTTGATTGGGCGCTTAAAATGCCGCTCGACGAAAAGACGAAAGAGGGCATAGAGAAACTCGTTAAAAAGTATAACGAAAATCTCGTTGCGCTCGGCGTAAAAGAATTTTCGCCCGAAGTCGGAAGCGCGTTCGACCCTAACTCCGCGGAAGCGGTAATGCAGGTCGACGGCGAAGACGGCGACGAGCCGAACTCGGTAAAACAGGTTTTCGGCAGAGGATACAAACTCGGCGAAAAAGTCATAAGATACGCGCAGGTATCGGTCGTAAGATAGCCGATAAAGCGCAAAAACCAAGCAATATTCTTAACCGCCTGCAAAAGGGCGGCGAAAATAAATAAACTAAAAGAGAGGTAATTATTATGAGTAAAGTTATAGGTATAGATTTAGGTACTACTAACTCCTGCGTAGCGGTTATGGAAGGCGGCGAACCCGTCGTTATCGCAAACGCCGAAGGTTCGAGAACTACCCCCTCGGTAGTCGGTTTTCAGAAAGACGGCGAAAGACTCGTCGGTCAGGTTGCTAAAAGACAGGCAGTCGCAAACGCGGACAGAACGGTAATTTCCATTAAAAGACATATGGGTTCCGACTATAAGGTAAATATAGACGGAAAACAATATTCCCCGCAGGAAATTTCCGCTATGATTTTGGCTAAACTTAAAAAAGACGCCGAAAGTTATCTCGGCGAAACGGTTAAAGACGCGGTTATTACTTGCCCCGCGTACTTCACCGACAGCCAGCGTCAGGCTACTAAAGACGCAGGTAAAATCGCGGGATTGAACGTTCTTCGTATAATCAACGAACCTACGGCAGCCGCGCTTGCTTACGGACTCGATAAAGATAAGACTTCGCACAAGGTCATGATTTATGACCTCGGCGGCGGTACGTTCGATGTATCCATTCTCGATATCGGCGACGGCGTATTCGAAGTTCTCGCGACCAACGGTAACTGTATGCTCGGCGGCGACGATTTCGATAAGAGAATAATGGACTGGGTAGTCGAAGACTTCAAAAACAAAGAGGGCATAGATCTTTCCAAAGATAAAATGGCTATGCAGAGAATCAAAGAAGCGGCGGAAAAGGCTAAAATCGAACTTTCCAGCATGAGTTCGACCAACATTAACCTTCCGTTCATCACTGCGGACGCCACGGGCCCCAAACACCTCGACGTAACGCTTACCAAAGATAAATTCGACGCTATGACCGCCGATCTCGTAGAAGCAACCAAAGAGCCTATGAGAAAGGCTATGAAAGACGCGGGTCTTACGTACGCGGATATAGCCAAAGTTATTCTCGTCGGCGGCTCGACCAGAATCCCCGCCGTCGTAGAAGCGGTTAAAAAAGAAACGGGCAAAGATCCTTTCAAGGGTATCAACCCCGACGAATGCGTCGCTATCGGCGCGGCTATTCAGGGCGGCGTTTTGACGGGCGAAGTAAAAGACGTGCTTTTGCTCGACGTAACTCCGTTGTCTTTGGGCATCGAAACTCTCGGCGGCGTATGCACCAAACTTATCGAGAGAAACACCACTATCCCCGTAAAGAAATCGCAGGTATTCTCTACCGCGGCGGATAACCAGAGCGAAGTTACCATTCACGTTCTTCAGGGCGAAAGACAGTTCGCGAAAGATAATAAGACGCTCGGACAATTCAATCTTTCGGGTATCGCGCCCGCTCCGAGAGGAATCCCCCAGATCGAAGTTACTTTCGATATCGACTCCAACGGTATCGTACACGTAACCGCGAAAGATCTCGGCACGCAGAAAGCCGCGGATATAACGATTACTTCCTCTTCCAACCTTTCCGAAGCGGATATAGACAAAGCCGTTAAAGAAGCGCAACAGTACGAAGAAGAAGATAAGAAGAGAAAAGAAGTCGTCGAAAACAAGAACAAACTCGACTCGCTTATCTTCACCGTCGAAAAGACCTTGAAAGACAGCGGCGACAAACTCTCCGAAGAAGACAAAGCGACCGTCGAGGCTGCGGTAAAAGAAGCCAAAGACGAACTTGCTTCCGAAGATAACGACCGTATCGTAAAGGCGACCGAGAAACTCTCCAACGACATTCAGGGCGTTTTTGCAAAACTTTATCAGCAGGCGCAGGGAGCGGCTAACGCTAACGAAGGCGCGCAGGGCGGAAGCGACGACGACACCGAATTCCACCAGAACTAATCGGAATCACACTTATTAACATTGATTTGTGAGTAAGACAGTTTTAAGACTGTCTTACTCGCAGTTTATAACAGGCGAGGCAGCAAATGGCAAAAAATTATTATGAAATTCTCGGCGTGTCGAAGACGGCTACGCAGGACGAAATCAAATCGGCTTACCGTAAACTCGCTCGTCAATATCACCCCGATCTTCATCCGAACGACGAAGAATGCGCCAAAAAATTCAAAGAGATAAACGAGGCGAACGAAACGCTTTCCGACGCGGAAAAACGTAAACAATACGATTTTACGCTCGAACACCCCGAGGCTGCAAACGGCGGCTTCGGCGGAGCGGGCGGATTTTCGGGCTTCGGCGGCGGAGGTTTTTCGGGCGGTTTCTCGGATATTTTCGGCGATATATTCGGATCGTTTACGGGCGGCGGAAGAAGCGAACCGCAGGATAAGTCGGGCGAAGATATAACGATAGAAGTCGAACTTTCCTTCCTCGACGCGGCAAAGGGCTGTAAAAAGGAAGTTACTTATACGAGGAAAGAACCTTGCGCGGACTGTCGTTCGACGGGCGCGAAAGGCGGTACGGCGTATAAAACGTGCGATAAGTGTCACGGCAAAGGTACGATTCAGTACACTTCGGGCAACAGCATTTTCCGTACTATTTCCAACAGGGTGTGCGATGCTTGCGGCGGCACGGGCAGAATCGTAACGGATAAGTGTCCTACCTGCGGCGGCAAAGGCTACCAGAGAAAACAGACCACCGTTCGTATCGACGTTCCCGCGGGGGCTGATACGGGCAGTTATATGAAAAAGAGAGGATACGGCGAAGCGTCGCTTTACGGCGGCGAACCGGGCGATCTGATACTCGTTTTCAAAGTTGCCCCTCATAAGATATTCAAGCGTAAAGATTACGACCTGTACGT
>FR898432.1:0-20467 GCA_000437515.1 Acidiphilium sp. CAG:727
GGTCGGGAAGTTTCCCGATTGTCACGCGGCTTTTCTATATAAAATAAATTATTTGATTCGTTCGCTCGAAATAAGAGTTCCGTAATTGCGCCTGGGCAATCTGATTTTTATTCCGTGTTTTTTGAGTATCGCGAGCGTTACCCACAAAAGCAACGCGAATACTATTACCGCAGGTACGGATATAAGCAGCCACAAGGGCAGATTACCTACTTTTACGTCGCTCCACATGGCGTTTACTTTTTTCAGTTCGTTACGATTGAAAGCCGTCATTATCGCGCAACGATCCACTACGTCTTTCGTCGGGTACTGCACGGTGAGTTGTCTGCCGATATTTTTCACCTTTGAATAAACTATGACTTTTCCGTCCGTCTTTTTATCGTCCGAAACGTTCGAGAAAAAGTAGGTGTAGTCGAGCATTTCGGTATGATCCGCGTCGGGTTCCAGCGTCAAATCGTAATTGTCCGCGTCGCAGATATAATCGAATACGTCGTCGCCCGCGATAGGACTTACGTAACCGATATAATCCATATTGGATATTGCGATTTCGGGGTCGGACAAGAAGTTTACGAACATCTGCGCGAGGTCTTTATTCGCGCCTTTCGGCATAACCCACGCGTCGAACCAGATATTGCTGCCTTCTTTTGGTACGGCGTAGTAAAGAGTGGCGCCGTCGTCATCGTCGGCAAGGTCGAGCGTATAAGCCGCGTCGCCCGACCAGGCGAAGTTTATGGCTATTTTGCCTGCCGCCATATCTTTCTTTCCGCTGTCCACTTCAAAGCCGTAAACGTTGGTTTTAAGCGTTTTTAACTCGCGTTCCGCAGCCTTTACCGTGGTTTCGCCTTTAAGGGCTTCCTGAGCCTGTCTGACGATTTCTATCGCCCTCTGCGTTCCTTCTTCGTTCTCGTATTTCTTTACTTCGTCAAGCGATTTTACGTCTTCTACGAGATTGCTGTCTACGTTGTTGAAGATTTTAACGAGTATGTCGCGATATTCTTCGACCGTGATTTTAGTCGGGTCGTGAACTTCCGCGTCGGTGTAAAGAGCGTTGAGTTTTTTAAGCGCGTCGCGGTAAACGTAGCCGACGGCTAAAGCGTAGGTATCGCGGATACTGTCTTTAATCGTGCCTAAATTCTTGTAGTAACTGTTCCAGGGGAGTTCCCACGTGGCGACGAAATCTTCGTACTTTTTTACGAGTTCTTTTTGGTTTTCTACGCCTTTTATCGCGGCTGCGAATTCCGAGTTGTTTTCTGCTAAAACTTCGGGGTTATAGATAAAACCCATAGTACCCCACATGTAGCCGACGGCGTATTCGTTCCAGCCCTTGCCTTCGAAAAGGTCTGTGATAAACGGCGAAGCGTAGTCGTTGTAGTTACCCACTTTTTCGTATTTGCCGGCTTCGTCAACGTCGAATTTTTCGAGCATGTCCTCTTTGATCATACGCTGAATCATATAGTCGGACGGGCATACGAGATCGTACGAATACGTGTAGCCGTTGCCGCTTTTACGCTTGGTGAGTTGTAACTCGTTGTACATGTTTTCGAGCGTGCCGAAAGTCGAATATTTTACTTTTACCGTATGTCCGCGTTCTTTCGAAGCGTACTTTTCGAACTCGGCGATAACGTCGAGAGTTCCCCACTCTTCGTCGAATTCCGAGATATATTCTTCGGCGTTGAAAACGTTCAGGTATTCGACCGTTTCTTTTTTGCAGGAAGTAAGCGGCAGAAGCGCGCCCGCGGCGACGACCGCGGCAAGGCACAAACTAAATTTTCTTTTCATTCTTTTTAGCCCTCCTGATCGCAAGTAAGTTTCTGACGACTACGAAGATTACCATTATAAGGAATATTATCGCCGACAAAGCCCTTAAAGCGGGTACGGACGAACCTTTTCCGCCCTTAGCGTAGGCGTCGAAAACGTAAGTGGAAATGGTGTCGAACGTCGGCGGACGCGTAAACGTGGTAATGATATAATCGTCCAGCGACAAGGTTATAGCAAGCATAAAGCCGCTTATGACGCCCGGCATAATCTCGGGCAATATGACGGAAAACAGGGCTTTCGTCGGACTTGCGCCGAGGTCTAACGCCGCTTCGTACAGGTTGCCGTCGAGTTGTTTGAGTTTCGGCAGTACCGACAGATACACGAACGGGAAGCAAAGCACGATATGCCCGATTAAAAGCGAAGCGTAAGTTCTTCCGAAAGCGAACATCGTGCATACGAGCGCAATCGATATTGCGGTTACTATCTCGGCGTTTATGACGGGTATATTCGTAACCGAATCGAGGACTTTTCTGACTTTCTTTCTGGAATAGAACGAGCCTATCGCACCAAGCGTACCGAGTATCGTCGAACAGGTTGCCGCAAGAAGCGCAAGCACTATCGTATTGATTACGGTCGTTTTAAGACTTTCGTCGGTGAAGAGTTGTTTATAGAGTTTGAAACCCCATTCTTTCGACCATACGCCGATGGACGGAGAAAGGTTGAAAGAGTAAATGGTAAGCAGAATTATCGGGGCGTATAAAAAGGCGATTACGAGAAAGAGATAAACCCATTTGAGAACTTTTTTTACCATAATCCGCCTCCTCTCGTGTTGACTTCTTCGCCGTCGGAAAATTTATTCGTTACGAACATAGTTATAAAGATAAGCACGAGCAAGATCATCGCTATTGCCGAACCGGCGTGCCAGTCGAACATGGTCGAGAACTGGTCTTCGATGAGTTTGCCGATAATCGTTACGTTGCCGTTGCCCAAAGTGTCGGAAACGACGTAACTCGTGGTCGTCGGGAGCAGTACCATGGTTACCGCGCTGACGATTCCCGGCGCGGACATAGGCACTACTACTTTGAAAAAAGTCTGCGCGCTCGTCGCGCCCAAGTCCTGCGACGCTTCGAGTACGTTTTTGTCGAGTTTTATAAGCACGGTGTAAAGGGGCAATATCGTAAACGGCAGATAGTCGTAAACCATGCCGATGACCGTGTTGAAAAAACTCATTTTATTGGAGTTATAAAAGCCCATTGCGAAAAGCAATTCTTTCATAGCCGCCGTGCGAAGAACGAAGTTTATCCACATGGGCAGAATAAAGAGCATTAAAAGCACCGAGCGGGTTTTCATTCTGGAACGGGCAAGTATATACGCGACGGGGTAGGCGATCAAAAGACAGATAACGGTCGTTAAAATCGCAAGCGCGAAACTTATATATATCGCGCGTATGTTCGTAGACGACGAGAAGAACGCCGTGAAGTTGGAAAAGGAGAACGAAAACGCGGTAATATCATTGGTTACGACTTCGCGGTTTTCGACCGTAAACGCATAGAGAATTATAAGCAGTAAGGGGAATACCACGAACGCGAGCATAAACACCGCGTAGGGGATTCCGAGATGCTTTCTCGAAAATTTCAACGCTTTCATTTTACTTCGTCGCCGCCTTTAAGGTAAGTTTGATTTTTTCGGGAGGAATCTTGACCGAAACGCGGTCGTTTTCGTTCCAGGTGTATTCGGTGTCCACTACGAAGTCTTCTTCCTCTTCGTCGGTACGGATAATGATCTGATAGTGGTCGCCCTTGTAAACTATCTGAATAATCGTACCCGCGACGTTGCCGTCTTCGTCGTTGTCTATAATCTCGATGTCTTTAAGACCGACTTCTACGTTTACGTCAACGTCCGTAAGGTCGATTTTTTCGCCCTCTTTGGTGATAAGGTATCCTTCTTCGTCAAGACGGCTGCCTTCGTAGAGTTGAGTTACGTCACATTCGAATTCTCCGCCCGCGAAACATACGGTGTTCTTTTTGGTGATATAACCCGTATAGCGGTTGGCGTCGAATTCCTTAGCCATTATGTGTATGTCGTCGGGACGGATGATAACCGAACACTTCGTGCCTTCTTTTCTTTCGATAGTGTCCTGCACGACGATTTCGGTTTTGCCTACCATAACGACCATTTCGTAGTGAACGCCTTTGAAAATCGAAGAGGAGATGACGCCGTCAACCTGACCTTTGCCTTCGTCCACGAGGAACACGTCTTCGGGACGGACGACGACGTCTACTTTTTCGTTCTTCGGGAAGTCGTCTACGCAGTCGAACACTTTGTTTATGAAGCGTACCTTTTTGTCGCCGACCATGGTACCCGAAAAGATATTGCTTTCGCCGATGAAGTCCGCCACGAAGGCGTTTTTCGGCTCGTTGTAGATGTCTTTCGGCGTGCCTATCTGCTGAATTTCGCCGTCTTTCATAACGACTATGGTGTCGCTCATCGTAAGCGCTTCTTCCTGATCGTGCGTTACGTAAATAAAGGTAATGCCGAGTTTGTCGTGCATTGCTTTAAGTTCGAGTTGCATATCTTTACGCATTTTAAGGTCGAGCGCGCCGAGCGGTTCGTCCAAAAGCAGAATTTCGGGTTCGTTGACGATTGCCCTTGCGATGGCGATACGCTGTTGCTGTCCGCCCGAAAGAGTGGTTACGTCGCGTTTTTCGAATTCTTCGAGATCGACGAGTTTAAGAACCCTGGAAACTTTCGCGTCAATCGCTTCTTTCGAGAGTTTTTCGGTTTTTACGATCGTTCTGCCTTTTTTGTCTACGTAGGTGTTGCGATAGCGTTTGAGTTTAAGCCCGAACGCTATGTTGTCGTACACGTTAAGGTGCGGGAACAACGCGTAACGTTGAAATACGGTGTTTATCGGCCTTTCGTAAGGGGGCAGGTTCGTTATATCTTTGCCGTTCAACAAAATTTTGCCCTTGGTGGGGAGTTCGAAACCCGCGATCATGCGAAGGGTCGTCGATTTGCCGCAACCCGAAGGTCCCAAAAAGGTGATGAATTCGCCCTTTCTGACGTAGAGATTGAAGTTCTCTACCGCCGTTTGCCCGTCAAAGACCTTCTCGACGCCGATAAGTTCAATGATTTTTTCGTCTTTTTCCATTTGTGTTCTCCTTAAAACGTAGGGGGAGTGGCTACCCAGATAAATTTCGCGACTCTGTCGGTCGGATTTTCCATATAGTGAGTTTTGGACGCCGAAAAGTAAAAACTTTCGCCCTTGTTGCAACGGTATTTTTTGTTGCCGAGGTGCACGATTACGCTGCCCGAAAGCACGTAACCAAATTCTTCGCCCTCGTGCGGAACGTCCGCTTCGGTGAATTTGCCGGGCATGAGTTCGACTATCAAAGGCTCCATGGCGTTTTTCTGCGCGTTGTTCACAAGCCAGTTTATTTTTACCGCGCCCGTGTCCTTTTCTATGAAGTCGTCTTCTTTGAAGACGATTTTTTCTTCTTCCTCTTCCGAAAAGAATTCTTTAAGGTTGGTGCCGAGCGCCGAAAGAATATCCACGAGCGTTGCGATCGACGGGCTGGTAAGGTCGTTTTCGAGTTGACTTATATAGCCTTTCGTGAGTTCGCACCTGTCGGCGAGTTCTTCCTGCGTGAGCGCGCAATGCAGCCTTAATTGCTTGATTTTAGTTCCGAGTTCCACTTCGATTCTCCCCGTGTTTTTTCTCGTTCGGTTTTATAATTAAACAAAAAGTTTAACGCGTTAAGTTCAGTTAAACCAAAAGTTTAGAGCGTTAAGTTTAGTTAAACGAAAAGTTTACAATCTCTAAACCAACGAGTGTTATTATATTCTTATGGCTCTTATATGTCAATCGTTTTTACGCGATTTTCCGATATTTTTTTCGGCGTCGGCATACGGCTTTTTATCGCGGCATAGAATCTAACGGGAAACGACGTCTTAAACGCGCGAAAATTCGACTTTCGCGCCGAGGATTTCCCGTTTTTCGACTGATTTCTTATGTTAAAATAAAGGGGTAAAAGCGAATGGCAAAAACGAAACGCGTTGCGGCGTTTATACTTGCGGCGATAACGATTTTCTGCCTTGCGGCGGGGGTAAAATACAGCGGGGCGTACACGCTCTACACGTTCGCCACCGCCAAAAGAAAGTTACCGATATATTCGGTTGAAAGAGAAGACAAGAAAATAGCGATTTCTTTCGACTGCGCCTGGGGCGTGGAGCATACCGACGAACTCTTGTCTACAATGGAAAAGTATAACGTTAAATGTACTTTTTTCGCCGTTCAGTTCTGGGTGGAAAAATATCCCGACTATGCGAAAAAAATAGTAGGGAAAGGACACGGACTCGAAACCCACTCGAAAACTCATCCGAAAATGAGCAAATTATCCCGCGATGAGATAAAAGCCGAATTGATTTCGTCGAAAGCCGCGATAGAAAAGGTTACGGGTCGGAAAGTAACGCTTTTCCGCCCGCCGTTCGGCGATTATAACGACAAAGTGATAACCTGCGCCGAAGAACTCGGGCTTTACCCGATACAATGGGACGTCGACAGTCTTGACTGGAAAGATTTATCCGCCGACAAAATAGCCGCGCGGGTGCTTAAAAGGGTGAAGAGCGGTTCGATAATACTTATGCACAACAACGGATTGCATACGGCGGAAAGTCTTCCGCTTATATTCGGGCCGTTGCTTGCCGACGGGTACGAGTTCGTACGGATCGACGACCTTATATATAAAGAAAATTACGAAATCCGTTCCGACGGCGCGCAGATAAAAAAATAAAGTCCGACGGGTTTGCCATTCCGGGGGGATCATTCTGAGCAACGCGAAGAATCTCCCGGAAGGGGACGTCGGCGGGGAATTACTTAATGATAACCGATAATAAAAAAGTAACTTACGATAAGTTACAAAAGGAGATATATAATGATTAACGACGAAAAGCAAAACAACAGAGTGTTCGTAAGGGGCGAAATCGTTTCCGAAGCGAAATATTCTCACGAAGTATACGGCGAAGGCTTCTACGAAACCGAAGTATCCGTAAAACGCCTTTCGGGGCAAGCGGATATTCTTCCCGTAACGGTGTCGGAAAGACTTATAGAGAGTTATTCGCTTAAAGTCGGCTCGCATATAAGCGCGATAGGGCAGTTCAGAAGTTACAATAAACTTCTCGACGGTAAAAGCAAACTCATGCTGACGGTGTTTATAAAAGAAATTATCGACGCTCCGCAGGTTAAAAACCCCAACAACGTCGTGCTGTCGGGGTATATATGCAAGCCGCCCGTGTACCGAACCACTCCGTTTTCGAGAGAGATAGCCGACGTGCTTATAGCGGTCAACCGCGCGTATAATAAATCGGACTATATTCCGTGTATCGCCTGGGGCAGAAACGCGAGATTCGTCCGCAATCTCGCCGTCGGCGAGAAAATAGCCGTCGCGGGAAGAATACAGAGCCGCGAATACGTCAAGAAGATTTCGGAAGACGAAAGCAGGACCATGACCGCTTACGAAGTTTCTATTTGCAAACTTGCGGCGTACGATAACGTCGAATGTTTCGATATGGACGAAGAATTCGGAGTATATCCCGCCGAAACCAAGCGCGAAGAACAAAATATAGGGTGAAATTTTACGTAATACCGTAAGAACGCCGCCGACGGAATTTTCCTCGGCGGCGGGTGTTTTATAAAATTAGAAAAACAACGTTCGTTTATAAAAATGCGAAAAACAAATATTAAGCAAAAAAAACAATATTTGGAATATTGACGGTCGGGGGTGGGGTTGTTATAATATACTCGTATTTTAATATTACACTAAAAGGGGAATGATATGAAAAAATTACTTATCGCCGTTCTTTTAATGTCTTTGACAACGATGATTTCTGCGGCGTTCGGTTGCAAGAATCAAGCCGGACCGGCGGTTACGCCGCCCGCTCACGTTCACGATTACGGCGAATGGCAGACGGCGGAAAAGGCTACCTTTGAAAAAGACGGACTCGAAGAGCGTTTTTGTAAAGGTTGCAACCAAAGAGATACCCGCGTCGTGCCGAAGAAAACCGAACAGACGTACACCATAACGTACGATTTGAACGGCGGAACGATCGACGACGAAAAATTTGCGGAAGCGCCTGCCGCATATAAAAATACCGACGACGATATTTATATTTCGTTAAGACCGTACAAGAGAAAATTTATATTCAAAGGTTGGTCCGTTGCGGAAGAAAAGCCCATGAAGAACTATAAGATAGCCGGAGGAACGGAAGGGAACCTGATTCTCTTCGCAAATTACGAGGCGGATACGAGCGTTTATTACGACGGCGGCGAAATCGACGTGTTGCCGGACGTGGTTTCGGGGTATTTATCTTCGGCAAATAAAGCGGAATATCTCTATAAAAACAGCGGTTCGTCGGGCGACGATGTGAAGAGCGTGAAAATATCCTGGCCGAAAACGGGGTCGGCGTACTATAATTTCGAACTTTCGACCGATGAAAATTTTGAAAACGCGATATATTCCGAAGAAGGATTAACCGATTCTTCTCTTGATTTATATAACCTCGTTCCCGATACGTATTATTATCGCGTATCCGACAGAACGGGTGAAACGGTAAAAGACGATTCGTTTAAGATTGCAAGCGATATAAGGACGATTTATTGCGGAAACGTTAAAAACGTTCGCGATATGGGCGGCAGAGAAACGTCTGACGGCAAAATAAAGTACGGTCTTATTTACCGCACGCCCGAAATAGCGGGCGCGGACGATACGGCAAAAAGAATACTCGCGGACGAACTCGGCGTAAAAACCGAAATAGATTTACGTTTCGAAAGTACGACCGCGTCCATAAGCGACAAGATAACGAAATATAAACTCGGTATTTTGCAGTGGGATTATATATTCCCCGAACTAAACGTTTCAAGACCGACCGAAACGCAAGCGATAAAGAATCTCAAGACGATTTTCGAACTTTTTGCCGATAAACGAAATTATCCGATAGTGTTCCACTGTTCGGCAGGCGCGGACAGAACGGGTACGGTTGCGTTTTTGCTTAACGGGCTTTTAGGCGCGTCTTACGAAGATTTAGCCGAAGATTTTGAAATTACCTCGTTTTATTTCGGCGGAAGATGGCGTTCGCACGTAACGTCGGTAAACGGGGTTTATTCGTTTGACGACAGCGGGGTAATGCAGGATAACAGCGACAACCTGATTGCGTTCGGCAGGGCGTATAATCATATAATGTCGACGTACGGAACCGACGGCGGCGCATTATCCGACGCGATAGCGAACTATCTTAAAACCGCAGTCGGGCTTACCGATTACGATATTTATTCGATTAAACACATAATGCTCGGTTCGTCGGCTAATTCTTACGGCGAACATAGATACGGCGAGTGGAAAGTCGTAAAAGCGGGCAGTTGCCTTGAAAACGGAGAAAAACGCAGATATTGCGGTTGCGGATTATACGAATCGGAAGCAATCGAAACTATAGGCACTCACGTTTACGGCGATTGGGAAGTGGTTACCGACGCGACTACGGAACGCGACGGTCTGCGTAAAAGATATTGCGCCTGCGGCGACGAGCAAAGCGAAATCATACCCAAACTTACCAAAACCGTCTACGATTTTAACGGTACGGATATAAACGCAGACGTTACTACCGACGGAATTAATCCGTTTAAGGCAAGCAAAGTTACGGATCTTTCGTCCGTACCGAGCGGATACGACGGCGGAGTTTATTATAAAACGGACGGTTATCTCGTTTGCATAGGGATAGGATTTAACGACAGAGAATATAATCTTGACGATCTGCGCGAAATGAAAATAAAGCTTATGGTCGTAAGCGATACGAAATTACCAAAGGGTAACGTGAGAATTTACGACGATACGAATAACGCGATTTACGCCGATAAGAATTTCGATAACGATTTGTCCGGGGTTTATAACGAATGGATTGAAATCGACCTGTTGCCGCTCTTGAAAGCGTCCGCCGCCATGACGGATACGCTTACGGAAAACGGCGTTCTGAAAAATTTCTCTCTGGTTATAAGAACGGGCGTAGCCGCGACGATATATTTCGATAACGTTACCGTGGTTTCGTAATAAACGCAAACGAACGAAAGAACGCCGCCGACGGAATTTCCGTCGGCGGCGTTATTCGTATTTCGGTTTAATCTTTGCCGAATAAGTATTTGCGTTCGAAAAACAAGGCGAGCACGAGGAAGGAAGAAGCGCATAAAATCGCGACTATACATTTGACGAAATCGCTTGCGCTGTCGTAAATTATCACGTCGTTTTTAACGAAGCCCACGCTGCCGTCCGAAAACCGGACTTTGCTGTAACCGTTCGCCGACGAAATTACTCTTACCTGCTTTTTGCCTTTTATCGTTTTGCCCGTCGCCGCGTGGTTTTCGTCGTAGACGGTAACGCCGCGTTTGTCGTACACGTAAGCCGATTTATCTACGGATTTCCCCGGTTTTACGGCGATTTTATCGGTCGTAAACGACGAATCGATGTAGCCTTTTTCTCCGCCTTTATCGATTAAATAATAGGTTTTTTCGTTAAAATCGAGTTTGCCGACGATTTTAAGGTTTTCGCCGCTTTCGAACGATAACGAAGTTTTATACGCCGACGACAACACGGGCAGGGCGTAAGCGTCGAATCCGACGACCGAGTAAAGCGAAAGTTCTTCGTTTTCGTAAGATGAAGCGGTTGCCACGTCTGAATTTCGTATGATAGCCGCAACGTACGAATTTATTGCGAGCGAATATTTTTCGTTGATCTTAACGAACGCGTAATCGGCGTTTTCGGTTTCGCTCAAATATCCGTCTTTTATAAATTCAAAATATTTACCGTCTAAAACTTTCGGGTTGATTCTGAAGAGTTTTGCGCTTTCCGTCGTCTTGCCGTAAGTCGTTTGGTCGGAGTACGCGAACGAGAAATTTTCGGGAACGGGAACGGTGTTTACGGTAGTAATATCCGCCGCGGTTTCGCCGCTTTCGTCAAGTCGGAGTATAAGACCGCCGAAAATGAAATACGCTTTCCGGGATTCGGCGCACGCGCAGAACGATACGGGGTTGCCTACGCCCGCAAGGTTTTCGGACTTTTCGACGGTTACGCTCAACGCTTTTTTATAACTCGTAACGCCGTTCGTAATTTCTCCGTCTAGTCTTACGATCTTTCCGTTATCGCTTAAAAAGTAGAGTTTGCCGTCGAAGTCGGTCTGCATTTTCACCACGTTGCCGTCGGATAAACTTTCGGTCGACGAGTAGACGTCCGAAGCCTTGCCGTCGTTTCCGAACGAATACACGACGTTTTCGTCGCCGTTTACGGCGTATACGTAGATTTTATCAAACGGGTCTACCGCTATTTTTTTAGATATTCCTTCCACGGTCATATCGCACATCGGGGTTTCGTTGCCGCTTACGCAATCGATTTTAACGACGTACGGGTGATTTTTGCCGCCGCTTAAGACCGTCGAAAGAACGTAAAACGCCTTGTCGCCGTAACAGACGTCAAGAATCTTATCGCTGCCTTCGACTTTCAGTTCGAAGGTTTTTTCGTCGTCCAGAATATATTTGTTCGGGTCGTAAGTACCTTTATTTTCTTCCGTTTCTTTCTGAGCGGCGATTTTGCCGTAAGTTATCTGCTTTTCGGAGCGTTGATACGCGAGATACCCGCCGCCTACCGCGAATTTCCCGGCGTTTACGGGCAGATCTATAAGGTGGTAAGTCCGGCTGTCTTTGTCGCCGTCGGCGTTTTCGATTACGACTATTCTGTTTTCGTCAAGCGCGTATACCGTGCCGTTGCCGTACGCCACGTCCGCGGCGTTTACCGAAAGCCTGTTTATCGCCCGCGAGTTCGTCGTTATCGCGAAATCGGTGAAGTTATAATTTCCTTTTTCGTCGGGCGTAAGGTTGATTTCCTGCACGGCGTTGATTTCGCTGTCTACTACCCATATTCCTTTACCCGTAAGGCAAATCCCCTGCGGTTGCCAGAACTTGCCGAGGTCTTTGTCGGCCGCGTCGCCGGTTTCGTTCAGTTTTATCGTCGTGTCGGTCTTCGTTGAAGTATTTACGGCAAAGATACCGTCTACGCACGAATAATAGATATTTTCATCCGACTCGTCGCCGCTTTCGGCTAACGACCTTACGCCTTCGACCTTTTTAAGCGTTTCGATTTTGTTTACGTCCGTTTCGCCGTCTGCCACCGAGTGTATGGTATTCGTGTTGGTGTTGAAAAAATAAGTTTTGCCGTTTTTGGATTTAAGAACCGAAAGAACCCCGTTCATAGAGATGGTTTTATCGGTTTCTTTTGCGTAGTCGAGTCCGCCGGACGAAGTCGACAGGGTGTAAAAACTTATGTTCGAACTCGTGGCGAT
Source organism: Acidiphilium sp. CAG:727 (assembly GCA_000437515.1). Taxonomy (GTDB): domain Bacteria; phylum Bacillota; class Clostridia; order Christensenellales; family Borkfalkiaceae; genus UBA10281. The sequence continues at coordinate 12,133 of FR898432.1, forward strand.
GGCAAGTTCGTTGCCGCAGATCGAAAAGTCGTTGCCGGCTATTTCCGTTTCGGTCGCGATATTCGTTTCGGTATCTATCGTCCAAAGTTTGGAACCCGCCGAAAACAACAGGTATTTTTGCTCGTAAAGTTGCAGCGACGGTACGCCTTGCGCCGCGTTGAGGTCTTCGACTTTAATTTCTTTGAATTTGCCGTCGGAGTATAACACTATCGCGCCTTTGTGCGAGATCGCAACGAATTCTTTTCCGTCGATTTCTTCGCGGCAGATTGCGTAAGGTTTTTCCAATTTATAGTATTGCAGATAAGTGGTCGGCAGGAAAATTTCGGTGGTCGCCTTCGCGGAGGTTTCTCCGTCGGCTGCGTACGCAAAAGCGCGGGGAGAAAAAATCGCCCCCGCCGCGGTAGCCATACCGAGCGCAAATATTAAAATATACGAAAATAATTTTTTCATTCGTTTTGCTCAAATAAAAAATAAGATTTTTTATTCAGTATACCATTAAAATCTTTGCTTGGCAAGAAAAATCGACGATTATCGACCATAATCGTCTTTATATTCTTTACACGGCAAAAATTATATGACAAAGATTGGCAGGGTTAGGGTGTTAATATATCTACGAAAATACGAACAAACGTTCGGGTTGGCCCCCTTGAACGGTTTCGGTCGTCGTTTTGCGTTCAACGGCAACCCGTATTATCGTGATTTACAAAAGTCAAAAATTTTTTTGAGCGAAAGTGTTCAACGACTATTGAAAAATCGAAAGGGGCGGTATATAATGCGCCCGAAATTCATCGACGGGAGTCGAAGAGAGAGGTGATAAACGGTGATATACGCAAAGACTGCGCTCACGGGGTATACGAAAGTAGAAGACGTTATAGAAATTATGGACGAGGCGTTTTTAAGAAAAGCGATCGTTCCTTACGGAAGATATAAAAGCGCCGAAAAGCAGGCGGAAGAACTTATAGACTTAATAGAAAAGAAAAAACGGCTGATTGCGTTTTATTCGGATATAACGACCGCCGTCAACGGACTGAAACCCGAACACGGAAGACTTATCCGGGAAAAGTACGGAATGGTCGACGGCGGGGTGAGCGACGCGCCAAACCGGAATTATTATCGCAAATTATTGCTTGCGACGCGTAAGTTCGCCGGACGGATGGCGGAACTGGGTTACGACGAAAAGAGATACGAAAGTTTAATAAAGGAGTTCTATTTTCTCGACGAAATATATTACGACAAGAAACGCATGGAACGCCCCGAAAAGAGGCTCGGCGTTTTACACAATCCGTCGGGTGTTTCGCTTAAAGGCTGTTAATCGCTCTATACGCCTTATTCGTCGTCGATTTCGCTGCGGGTGATTACTTCGTCTTTGACTTTTTGCGTCGACGGACGGAATAAAAAATAGACTATCGAAGCGGCTACTACGGATATTGCCACTATAAGCAGAATCTGCAGGTTGTTGCCGAGCGCGTTATCCGCTTTTTCGGCGGAATCGCCTTTTGTATCGTCTTTAACCGTCGTGTCGGCGGCGGGTTTGAATTCCTGCCTGGGCGGGATAAAATCGTTTACGGCGTCGACGGGTAAATAGCCTACGTATTTATCGCCCGACGAAGCGGAGATAAAACCGTATATATATCGGCTCCCGTTATTGCGGGTTATAGTGCCGTAATAGTCTACGGTGCTGTTTTGCGTAACGGTTTCGGTTATCGAAAAATCGACGTCAAGATATAAAAGCGTAGTGCGGTTTACCGTGAGCGTCAGATTCGGGTAGGGCGATGACGGAAGTTCGTTTACCAGATTCATGTCGGCAACCGATATGTAACCCTTTGCGGACGGTTTGCCCGCAGAGTCGCCTTTATACTCGACTTTCGCGCACGAACCGAGAACGTTCACGACTTTCACGAAATAGCCGTACGGGAGCGTAAACCACGGGATTGAAAGCGTCGAGTCCATATACAGCGTAACGGATTCCGATTCTACCCTCGAATATTTGATTTCGTCCGCAGCCCGCGCCCGCGTTACGAGATATAACGGGGCGAGCGATAAGCACAGGCAAAAGACGATTGAAAGTATGCGTGATTTTTTCATCGTAAAGTAATTATAAACGCTTATGAAAGTCGACGCGTGAGAGATTAAATAAAAAAATGGCGGTATTTGTCGATGTCGGAAAATTTTAAGAATATGAGCGCGGACGAATGCGCTTTAAGCCTTGCCGTCATAGAAGACGAAATCGAGAAAAGAAAGGCTTATCCAATATATAATTACAATCGGGGCGGAGCGGTACATAAAAAACAACTCGCCTTTCATAAATGCTTAAAACGCAACAGGTGGGTGTTCGGCGGCAACCGCAGCGGCAAAACGGAATGCGGAGCGGTCGAAGCCGTGTATATGGCAAGGGGTATTCACCCGTACAGACCTAACCGCAAGGACGTTTTCGGCTGGGTGGTGTCGCTCTCGCGCGAGGTTCAGAGGGACGTCGCGCAGAGTAAAATTCTGAAATACCTGCCGAAAAGTTGGATCGCAGACGTCGTTATGAGTTCGGGCAGAAAAGACGATTACGAAAACGGCGTTATAGATCAGATTAAAATTAAAAACGTATTCGGCGGGTTATCCACTATAGGTTTCAAAAGTTGCGATCAGGGCAGAGAGAAATTTCAGGGCAGTTCGCTCGATTTCGTGTGGTTCGACGAAGAGCCGCCCGAAGACGTGTACCGCGAGTGCAAAATGAGAGTTCTCGATAAAAAAGGCGATATTTTCGGGACGATGACTCCGCTTAAGGGGTTGACGTTCGTATACGAAGAGATTTATCTCAATTCGGCGAATTCCGACGAGGTGTGGTGCGAGTTCATCGAGTGGGCGGATAATCCTTTTCTGGATAAAAACGAAATAGAAGAGTTTTCTCTGACTCTCCCCGAAAACGAACTCGAATCGAGAAAATTCGGACGATTCCGCGACGATTCGGGGCTCGTCTATACCGAATTTGACGAAAACAGGCACGTAATAGACCCGTTTCCCGTGCCGTTCGAGTGGCAGAATAATCTGTCAATCGACCCCGGGCTGAACAATCCGCTGTCGTGTCATTGGTATTGCGTGGATTACGACGGCAACGTGTTCGTCGTAGCGGAGCATTACGAGGCTAAAAGAGATATAGACTATCACGCCGAAGCGATAAAACGCATTTCGGACGAGATCGGCTGGCGCAGAGGTCGCGAGGGGCGGATATACGCACTTATCGACTCGGCGGCAAATCAGAAAACTCTCGCCAGCGTGAAAAGCGTCACGGAACTCTTTTACGAACGGGGGATAGCGGTTAATCCGAACGTGGACAAAAACCTGTTTTCGGGCATAGCGAAAGTAAAGGAGTATTTCAAGGCGAATAAAATTTTTATTTTCCGATCCTGCGTTAATCTGATAAGAGAACTTAAAAGTTATCGTTGGGGCGACGGCGACGTTCCGGTAAAGCGCGACGACCACTGCCTGGACGAATTGAGATATTTTATAGCGTCAAGACCAAAAACCGAAAAGCCCGAAGGCGAAAAGACGGCGGTGCAGCGGGATAAGGAAAAACTGATTAAAAAATTGACGACGAGGAGGAAGGGAAGAATGTGAAAGAAAGTAAGCAAACCGACAAAGAAGCCGTAAAAAAGGCTCTTTATAAAAAAGCGGTCGGGTACGACAGCGAAGAAACGGTTGAAGAATATTCCGACAGCGACGGAGATCTCGTACTCGTCAAAAGAAAAGTAACCACCAAGCCCGTTCCGCCCGACATTGCGGCGATAAAACTCGTTTTGGGGCTTGACGGCGGAGAAGAAGATTTATCCGCTTCTTCGGACGAAGAACTCGAAAAACGAAAAAAGAAACTCATAAAAATCATAAAGGAGAAACTAAATGACGGTAATAACGAAAAAAATCGCCCTTAAATGCGATACCGACGGTTGCGATGCGCTCGCGGAAAAACAGATATACTTAAACGGCGAATACGCGCAGATCCGCCTTTGCAAAAAGTGCGCCGAAAAACTCTACGACGCTTTGGCGGCGGAATTTCATTCGCGTAAAATCGGGGTGAAGAATGAAGACAAAAAATAAGAAAAAAGACGACGAATTTTTCTATGAAGACCTCGTAAACGCTCTATACGATGATTTTTACGCCCGCCAACGCGAACGCAGGCAGATAGAAAAGCAATGGGAATTAAACCTGAATTATTTAAGCGGCAATCAATATTGCGAAATCTCCGCGAGCGGCGAAGTGGAAGAATCGGACAAATATTATTTCTGGCAGGACAGGAACGTATACAACCATATCGCTCCGATAATGGATTCGAGAATAGCCAGACTTACGAGGGTAAGACCCGTAATGAGCGTAAGGGCGGCGGGCAGCGAAGAGAGCGACGTAAAAACCGCCAAACTCACGACAGCCGTGCTTAATTCGACTTACGCGCGACTCGGCGTCGACGACGAGATTTTCAGAGCGACCGTATGGAGCGAAACCTGCGGAACGGCGTTCTATAAAGTTACGTGGGATAGCGGCGCGGGCAGAAAAACGGGCGAAAAAAACGGTAAGCCCGTATACGAGGGCGACGTAAAAATCGAAGCCGTTTCGCCTTTCGAGATTTTTCCCGATTCGCTGTGCGCTGAAAATATAGAAGACGTAGAGAGTCTTATCCATGCGCGAGCGGTAAGGACGGAAGAGATTTTCAGAACATACGGAGTGAGGGTGGACGGCGGCGACGTAGACGTCTTTTCGCTTAACGGTTCGCCCGCCGAGGGCAAGGGCGTTTTGCACGATTCGGTGCTTCTGATCGAAAAATACGAACGGCCGAGCGAGGATTATCCCGACGGCAGATTTATAGTCGTGGCGGATAAAAAGATATTGTATATCGGCGAATTGCCGTACGTCAACGGCGCGGAAGGCAGGAGAGATATACCTTTTATACGGCAGACTTCTATTGCCGAAGCGGGCGCGTTTTTCGGCTCGTCCATGGTACAGAGGCTTATCCCCGTGCAGAGGGCGTACAACGCCGTAAAGAACAGAAAACAAGAATTTCTCAATCGTTTAAGCATGGGCGTTCTGACCGTCGAAGACGGCTCGGTAGATACCGACGATTTAGCCGAAGAGGGGCTTTCGCCGGGTAAGATAATAGTCTATCGCCAAGGTTCGAATCCTCCGTCCGTAATGGGTACCGGCAACGTCCCGAACGATCTTTCTTACGAGGAAGACAGACTTTTAAACGAGTTTATTTTAATAAGCGGCGTAAGCGAGTTTTCGCGGTCGTCTTCGGCAAACGGCGCGGTTACGTCGGGCGTCGCGCTTCAACTTTTAATCGAGCAGGAAGACGCGCGTATGACGGCTTCGGGCGAAAGCGTAAGGGCGGCGGTCAAACACATGGCGAAGCAGATTATAAGGCTTTTCCGTCAATTCGCCGGGAGCGAACGCATTATGAAAAGTTCGGGCGAAACGGGTAAGGTGGAGATGTTTTACTTTAAGTCGTCCGATTTATCGAGCGACGACGTGGTATTCGATACCGAAAACGAGTTGTCGTTTACGCCGGCGCAGAAAAAGAGCGCGGTTTACGACCTTATCAAGACCGGCATTTTGTCCGACGAAACGGGTAAGATGAACGAACGAACCAAAGCCAAAGTGCTTGAAATGCTCGGCTTCGGATCGATAGACAACGCGCTCGATCTCGAAAAATTGCACATCAACAAGGCGGAAAGCGAGAACGTGTCGGGGTATAAAGTTCCGATCGCCGTGGACGAATACGACGACCACGCTCTGCATATCGCCGAACACACGAGATTTCTGCTTTCTTCCGACAGCGAAGAAGTGAGGAATAACGCCGAAGCGAAGAAAAACGCGCTCGCTCATTTAAGCGAGCATAAAGCGCGGATCGCCGAGGCAAACGCCGCTGCTGCGGCAAACGAATAAAAATCAAGGGAGAATTTTATGGAGCAGATACAAAAAACGGACGAAATCGAAAACGCGCAAACCGCAGCGGCGGAAGAAGTAAGAGGCGTAGTAAACGATAAAAAACCGTTCACGGGCAAATTTGCGAGCGTTGACGCTCTGTATAAAGCCTACGAACGTCTGGAAGCCGAATTCACAAGGCGCAGTCAACGGCTGAAAACGTTAGAGGCGGGCGCGCAACGAACTACGGACGAAACAACGCCGCAAGGCGCTTCGCCCCGTTCTTGCGACGGCGGGGAGGCGACGGGCGGAACGAGCGGCGGTCCGCTTGCCGAACGGGCGGACGGCGACTTGAAACCGCAGACGGAAAACAAACCCGACGGGGTCTTTCCGACGAGCGGCGCAGAGCAAAAACGGGAGGACGATTCCGAAGCCGTTTTCCCGCCCGTAAAATTTTGCAGGGGCAGAGCGTTAGTCGCGCCGCCCGTGCGACCGAGAACTCTCGCAGAAGCGGGAGAACTCGCAAAAATATATCTTAAATCAAAAGGAGAATTTTAAGTAAAATGGTAGTTTCCGTAAACAGCGCGGACAAAGCGCTTAAAACGTTATATCTCGGAGCGGTCAGCGACCAACTCAACACCGAAATCAATCCGTTGCTCGCAAAAATCAGACAGAGCACTTCGGACGTATGGGGTAAAGAAATAAGAAGACTTGCAAGATACGGCATCAGCGGCGGTATAGGAGCGGGCACGGAAACGGGCGACCTTCCCGTGGCGAGCAACAACTATTACGAACAGTTCGTATTGACTCTTAAAAATCTGTACGGAACGATATCCCTTTCGGATAAAGCGGTCAGAGCGTCGGCAAACGACGCGGGCGCGTTCGTAAACCTGCTCAACGACGAAATGGAAGGGCTTCTGAAAGCCTGCACTTTCAACTTCGGAAGAATGTTGTACGGCGACGGCACGGGCGTTCTTGCAACCGTTACCGCAACCAACACGAACAACACTATATCCTGCAGCGACGTTAAAAACATGGCGGTCGGTATGAACGTCGAAATTTACGCCGCCGCGACGAATCAGACTACGGGCAACTCGGGCAGAATTACCGACATCGACAGAGAGAACAAGACCGTTACCATCGGCGGGGCGACTATCGCCGCGAGCGCGATAAAAGAGGGTATGCGTATCTGCGTGGCGGGGTCTTTGAACAACGAAATCACGGGGCTCGGCGCGATCTTTAAGTCTACGGGCAGTCTGTACGGACTCGACAGAGCCACTCATAAATGGCTCGTGCCGTATATGAAGACGAGCGTAGGCGAAATCAGCGAAACGGTCATACAGAAAGCCATCGACTATCTCGACGAAAACGCAGGCAGCAAAGTAAACTTTATCGTATGTTCTTCGGGCGTAAAAAGAGCGTTCCAGAAGCATCTTGCGACTTATAAGAGAAACGTCGACGTAATGAACCTCGAAGGCGGGTATAAGGCTATATCGTATAACGGTATTCCCATTGTTTCCGACCGCTTCTGCCCGGCGGGCACGATGTATCTTCTCAATACCGACGATTTTACCCTTCATCAACTCTGCGACTGGAAGTGGCTCGAAGGCGACGACGGCAAAGTACTTAAACAGGATATGAGAAAACCGACTTATACGGCAACTTTGGTAAAATACGCCGATATTATCTGCGCCAAACCCTGCGGTCAGGCGATGCTTTCGGGAATAACCGAAGAATAATAAAAAAGGGGGACGGAAAATGACGGTTAAAGACGTAATTATCGAGGCGGCTTATCTCGTCGGCGAAGACGAATTCGCCGTCGCTTTATCGGGCGACGGCGTGACCGCCGACGACGGAAATGCCGCCGCCGGGGCTTTGGACGAAGAAAAATACGCGGCGTTTATAAGGTGTTATAATCTGACTTTGCACGAAACGGCGATCGACTATCTGCCGATAAGAAAAACGGTAAATACGGTCGGCGGAAAGACGGAGTTTTCTTCGCTCGGGTTTTCCGTTCTCCGCGTCGAGGGCGTTTACGATAAAGACGGCGCGGAATTGCCGTATAAGGTATTCCCGACGCATATCGTAACGCCTTTAACCGACGTTACGATCGTCTTCGCCGTTTTGCCGCCCGATTGCGCGGCGGACGACGGGTTCGCATACGACAAAACGCGCGTGAGCAAGAATATTTTCGCGCTCGGCGTTGCGAGCGAGTATTGCTTCCTGAACGGAAGGTATACCGAAGCCGACAATTTCGCAAAAAAATTCCGCGCTGCCGTAAACGTCGCGCCGACGCTGAGAGGCGGAAGAATGAAACCCGCAAAGAGGTGGGGATTATGAACGGTTATTCGTACGCTTCGCCAAAAAGCAGAAAAATCACCGTCAACCCGCTCGGAGAAATCAACGGCAAAACCGGCGAAGGCGTCGGCGGCT
>FR898432.1:20498-27158 GCA_000437515.1 Acidiphilium sp. CAG:727
TTATTCGGTCGCGTCGTACAATTTCGATACGAGCAAGGGGGACCTTCGCGACGGTAAGGGTTTTTCGGCGATAAACGCGTTTCTGCCGTACGCGGCGAAAAGAATTTATTACTATCGGCGTATTTCGGGGGAAGACGCAGTTCTCGACGCCGTACTCGTATGGTGCGGCGACGGGTATATATATTCCGTCAAACTCGCGGGCGGAACGCCTGTGAAACTCGCCGCGCTTTACTTTACCAAAGAGCCGACGGCGGTAAACTATAACTTCAACGGCGAAGACGTAATGATTTTTTCAAGCGAGAACGCCGAGTTGAAAATCTACGACGGGACCAACGTTATTACGGTTTCGTCCGCGCCGAAAGTCGAATCGATGTGCGTACACGGCGAAAGGTTGTTTCTGACGGATTCGTCGAATCATAATTCGCTTTGGTTTTCGGACGACTTTGATCCGACTAACTGGAACGTGTCTTTATCGGAAGCCGGTTTTATCGATATGATCGGCGAAAAGGGCAGGCTTCTGAAAGTGATTTCGTTCGGCGGATACATCTACGTTTTCAGATCTTACGGAATAACGCGGGTTACCGCTTACGGAAATCAGAAGTCCTTTTCGGTAGCCGATCTTTTCGTTTCTTCGGGTAAAATCCGCGGCGAGTCGATTACGGTCTGCGGCGATTGCGTGCTGTTTTTTGCTTCCGACGGGTTATACCGCTTCGACGGGCTTTCGGCCGCGAGAATTTCCGACGCGTATAAAGAATCGATTGATTTTTCGTTCGGAAAGGTTCGCGGAGCGTACTATAACGGCAGGGCGTATTTCGTCGTCAAAGCCGTTTTCGAGGGCGAGAGCGAAAATTGCCTTTTCAACGTAGACCCGAAAAATTATTCCGAATACTACTTCATAAAAGGCGGAAAGCCCGTCGACGTTACGGTTGCCGGCGGCGTAAACGATTACGAACTTCTGCTCGCGTCGGGGGACGGGAAAATTTTTCGGCTTACGGACGAATGCGCTACGGCGGGAGTACCGAATACCAAAATATGGCTCGGGAAATTCGGAGATTTCGGTTTTACCGCAAAACGCAAACTTTTAAGCGAAATTTCCTTTTACAGCGCAACGGCTTTGCAAATCGAGGTGTCGGCGGACGGCAGAACGAAAGCGTACGGGGTAAAGGGTAAAATCGAAAGGCAGATTATAAGACCGAATCTTACGGCGGACAGATTTTCGGTAAAGGTAAAATGTACGGAGAAAGGAGCGAGAGTGGTCGGGCTTACGCTTAAATTACGCTATTATGACGATTAAAGACGACGCGTATTACGGTAAACTCTCTCTCGATAAAACCGCCGAACTCGAAAAAAGGCTCGAAAATAAGATAAGCGAAGATAATGCCGAAGTCTTATATCGGACGGTGACGGAGGAAGAATCTTTTACTTCTTCGCCCGTCGATAATACGGTCGTTAAGTCGCTAAGGTGGAACGTGCTTAAAAAGATCGGCGCGAAGGTAAGAATAGTCGTAAGTATACCGGACGATACGGCGGACGTTAAGATAACGCTCAACGGGAAAGAGTTGATTCCGGTTACGGTTGCGAAAACAGGTAAGACCGTACGGGCGGACGGAAATTTGCCGGAAGGGTTAAACTCCGCCGTCGTTACGGTTTCGGGGAAAACTTCTTTTACCGCGACTGTTTCGGTAACGTATACGGGGTACTTCGAAATATGCAGAGAAGAAGTCAGGCTTTCTTACGCGGGCGACGGGTATATCGGTAAATTTTCGGGCGGCGAATACGGCTTGTATTCGGTTGCCGGATTGGAAAAATTATTTTCGGTCTACGGCGTCGGGTGCGCGTCTGCCGTCAAAACTGCCGACGGAAATTTCTGCCTTGCGACTTATTCCGAAAAGGACGGCGGCAAAATACGCGTCGTAAGCGGGGACGGAACGGTATTAAGCGAATATTCGCGTGGCGGCGCGTATACGTCGTTTGCCGTAAGGGCGACCGATACCGGTTTTATCGTTTACGCCGCTAAAAATTTCAGACTGCGCGAAATAACTCTTTCGGGGTCGGCGATTACCGAAACGACCACGGCGATAAAATGCAAAGAAATAACTTACGCCGAAAACGGCGGGACGAAAGTCATCGTCGCGGTCGCGCCGAACGGGTATTCGTTCGTTTACGAGGTGGAATAATGACTATAAATAAAAGAACGGGCGTCGGAGTAAAAGACGGAATAGTCGCGGCGGCGACCGACGGCGCGAAAATCGTATTCCGTTCGGGCGACGAATGGTTTACGGAAGAGGTTGCCGACCGCGACGGTGCGAACGCAACGTACGTAGGCAACGCCGAGGCGGCTTTCCTTACCGCCGACGCAGGGAAAATCGTCTGCATAGACGGAAAATTGAAAATCGTATAAAACGGAGGTAGAAATTTGAAAAATAAATTCCCGACAAAAGAAATAATCGATCTGATAAACACCGGAACTACGGAGAAAAAGAAAGAAAATGACGAGAAGAACGCGGGTAAGACTCAAACGCAGGATCAAAGCGGCTTCGGCGCGGAGAAGAAGAGTTTATACGACTCGCTCGACAAGATAAACGCCGATTACGAAAAAACGGACGTGAGGTCGTATAACGGCACGGTTATCCCCAGACTCGACGAAAAGACTTACGACGCGCCGACCGACGAAGAGATCGTAAAAACCGCCACGGAAGAAGAAAAAGCGAATACCGAGCGTAAAAAACGGGCGGCGGAAGCGGTTGCCGAAGAAAAGAAAGCGGCTTTGAACTCTCAAAAAGAAAATTACGCGGACGACGCGAAAATTTCCGAAAAACGCATTTCCGACGCTTACGAAACGGCTAAAAACAACGCGGCGGACGAAGCGATAAAACGCGGTATAGCGCGTTCTTCGATAATTTCTGAGCAACTTAAAGACTTTGACGTAGCCAAGATAAAAGACGTGGAAAACGCCTACGCGACCGCAAGAGAAAAAATCGCGGAAGCGGACGAGAAAATCGGGAGCCTTACCGAAGAGTTGAGTAAAGCCGTCGCTTCTTACGACATCGAAGAGGCCGTAAAAATCAACGAGCGCATAACGGCGCTGAAAGAAGAGAGAACGAAAAAACAGAACGAAGTTACGGAGTACAACAACGCTCTTAAAGAAAAACGGGCGAAAACTCTTTCGGCTCTGGGTTTAAGCGGAATGGATCTCGCAGAAGAAAAGTCCGACGAATACGTCGCTGCGAAAAACGAAAAATTACAGGCTCTTTATAAGTATTACGGCAAGGCGGCGAACAAAAAGGAATTTTTACAAGACGCGGAGCGCATCAAAAAATACGTCGGAAACGACGGTTTCGAGTATTTAAGCAAATATATAAATCCCTGAAATCGCCGGGGAAGTCGCAATATGATTAAATCGGGCGGAGCGTTTCGCTTCCGCCCGATTTTTTTGCGTCCGTCGGCAAAAATCGAAAAAATGCCGGCAAAATCTTTTACTTTTTCAGTCTTATATGCTATTATGTAATCATAATAGGAGTATTATGGTATGAAAAAGGTAATCGCGGGTTTAGCCGCATCGCTTTTAGCCGTATTCGCTCTTACGGGTTGCTCGAAAAGCAATTCAAAGAGTTTTGCGGCGACTTATTTTTCCAAAAACGCCGAAACTACCGGAACGGCGACCGTTTCGGAAACGCTTACTTACGACGTAAGTTCTTACCGGAAACTTTCGGATACTTTCCTTAAAGGCTTGTTTCCCGAAATATCCCTTCTTAACGAAAACCTGACTTTCGAGGTCGATACGGCAAATTCGAATTATACTACCACGCTTTACAACACCGACGACGGCAAAAATTACGTCTTTAAGTCAAGGCTTATCGTCGCGGGCAAATACGTTTACGGCAGCAAGAAAGCGGAATACGCCGTCGAACGCGACGTTACGGACGTCACGGTAACTTTCAAAGGCATAGGTTCGAAGTTCCAACCAGTTTCGGCCACGAAAACGGCTAAAAACGTGGTTCCGTTGTCGACCGCGCCGTCTTCCGAAAAGGAATTCGTAACGCTCGATTATACCTATACCGTCGCTTACGGCTCGTCCGCAAAAATAACGGTGAAAGCCAACGACGATACGTCCGCGAAATATTTTAAGGCGCAGACCGGCAAGCCTACCGAAATAAAGAAATGGAACAAAAAGGACTTCGTGGAGAACGATATTCTCTATACGGTTTTCCGTAACTTCGATTATTCTTCCGATTTCGCTTACGCGTACAGGACGATAGACGCGGTTTCGGGCGCGCTTACGTCCGCTTCGGCGAGCATGATAGGCACGGCTACCGCGAGTACCGCCGTTACCCTTCCGTCGAACGTATCTTTGTACGGCAACAGTTATTCGGCGTTCAACGCTTACGGAGTGAAATTCGCGACCACCGGCAAATACGGTAAGGCTTACGCTTATTCGTATTTCGCGAAGTCGGTAAACTACGGCGGCGAAGCGACGGATAAAGACGATAAAAACGAAACGAGAAGAGTTCCGCTTATCACGGCGCAGCCGTCGATTCACAATACGGGCTACCTCGTGTTTACGCTTAAAAGCGCAAAAGGTTCGGCTACCGAAAATCTGAATTGACGAAAAATAAAAAATTTTCCGCGTAAGCCGTCGTTGCCTGCGCGGTTATTTTTTAGAATAAAATCGTAAACAGGCGCGTATATTATATCGAATTATCGCTGCCGAGCCGCTCGGCGGCGCGGGGGGGGGAAAATAAGGGAAAAACGGGGTATAATATATGTTAAAAACGGACGTACAGACTTTGACCGAGCGCGAAGCGACGCGGACGGAAGTAAAACGCTCGGCGGAAGTTACTTTCAGACCGGAAGACGAAGTCAAGAAGATTATCTCGGTTTCGGCTACGGCGTACCTTAAATCGGTCGAAACGAAAGATCGGGCGACTTGCGCCAAGGCGCAGATAGCGTTTCAGATGATCTATCTTGCCGAAGACGGTTATAAAAAATGCGAGGGGCAAGCCGAAACCGAAGCGGATATTCAGATCGAAGGCGCTATCGTAACGGTATATACGGATAACGCGCGTGCAACGCTTTCGGGCGACGGCTACGCGGTAAAATGCTCGGTTATATTCGTCGGTCAGGGCGAAACCCCGCGGGAAAAGACCGTAGTTACGGGCGGCGAAGATCTTGTAGTAAAGCAAACGCAGATAGTTTTCGACGAACCCACCGAAGTATTTGCAGACGATTTTACCGTGGCCGACGAATTCGATCTTTCTTATTCGATAAAAAGCGTTCTGAGCCGCGAACAGACCGTAAAGGTAAAGACGACGGAAAGCGGAGTTTCCCGCGTGATAATCGGCGGAGAGATATGCGTTGCGCTTGCGGTAATCGCTTCAGATAACGACGATCTCGTAACCGTGAAAAAGAACCTTCCGTTCAGAATGGAAGTCGCATGCCCCGGCGCTATGCCCGACGGCAAAGCCCGCGGCGAAGTTTCGGTTAAACGCGCCGCGTACAAAGTTTACGCCGACGAAGTCAAAAACGACTGTACCGTTCAGGCGGAAATTATCCTTTCGGCGCAGGTTGCGGCGGTCAACGAAAAGAAAATATCCGTCGCCCAGGACGCGTATTCTCTTTGCGACGAAGTCGAAATCGACCGCGAGCGGATAAACGCAGAAAGACTTTCGGAAGTAAAATTCAAAGAAGAAAGAGTGGTAGCGGCTGCAACGGGCGACGTTCCCGACGGCGGCAAAATCGTGGGGACGCTCGGCAAAACCGTTACCGTGTTTTCTGCCGATAACGGCGCCGTGAGCGGAAGCGTGAAAACGGACGTCATATTCAGAAACGCGGACAACGGCACGACCTGCGTGTCTGCCGAAGCCCCATTTTCCATAGAGATTACGGGCGAAAAAATTCACGGCGTAAGGGTCGATTGCTGCGATCTGACGGCGAGAATAGTAAACGGCGGGATAGAACTCGAATTCGTTCCGATCGTAAACTACCGCGTATATACGGTTACCGAAGCGGAAGCGATAACCGACGTGAGGGCAAAAAGCGCGAGGAATAAACCGACCTGCGCCATAAGCGTGTATCTGCCCGAAAAAGGCGACGAATTATGGGATATATGCAAGCGGCTGGGGCTTGGCGAAGACGAAATTACGGCTAACAACCCCGATCTCGTATTTCCGCTTACGGGCAACGAAAGGATAATAGTATACAGACAAAAAACTTATTAAGATATTCGGCGGTTACAAATGAGAGTTAAATTAAAGACTTACGCTAAAATAAACCTTACGCTTAACGTGGGGGCTAAAAAAGACGGATTTCACCCGATAGACAGCGTCGTTACGACGGTGGACTTATACGACGAGATTACCGCCGTAAAACGCAAAGACGACGAAATAAAATTTACCATGCGCGGGTTGGGCGAGTACGATATAAAGCAAGCCGACAACAACGCCTATAAAGCGGCGGTTCTGTTCAAAGAACGGTTTTCGACGTCGGGTTTCGACCTTACGGTTAAAAAGCGTATCGCGATAGGCGGAGGCTTAGGCGGAAGTTCTGCCGACGTTGCGGGGGTTTTAAGGGCTCTTAAAAAATTGTTCGGCGTAGAAGATGACGTAAAACCGCTCGCCGACGAACTCGGCAGCGACTGCGGGTATCTTTTAACCGGCGGAA
>FR898433.1 GCA_000437515.1 Acidiphilium sp. CAG:727
CTATTTATAACTTTAATTATTCCGCAACGGGGTGCATTCCCCTGAAAAACGAAGTGGTCTTCCCGAAAGAAGCAAGCAATTCGGCTACTTTATCGCATTTTTCGCGATAACGGGACAAGTCGTGAGAATCGCTGCCGTAAGTAAAATTTTCGCCGCCAAGATCGATATAGCGTTTTACGATACCGATTTCGGGCGAAAAAGCGCATTCGTCTTTGGTTGACGAATTGATTTCGAGATATTTATCCCGACGAATTATCGTTTTTAGTATTTCGTCGATTATTTCACGGTGTTCGTCGTATAAAAGTTCGCGGTTTTCGTAAGTCGCGTAACGAACGGGGTAACTTAAATGACCTACGATCTGCCACTTATAATCGGCGTTTACGCTTTCGAGTACGGTTTTTAAGTAATCTCCGTAAGCGGTAACCTTATCTTTTTTCAGAAATTCTTTTTTGCAGCAATCTTTTCCGTACAAAAGGTGTACGGAATTAATAACGTAGTCGAAATCGTATTTATCGGTGAGTTCGCGATATTTTTCGATCGCTTCTTTCGAGTAGCCGAATTCTATCCCGAACAATATTTCGATTTTATCCGAATATTTTGCTTTAAGGCGGGTTATTTCGGCTTTATATTCGTCGATATTCAAAAGCGGTGCGCCCGAAATGCCGAGCAAAAAACAGTCGTAATCGTAATGTTCGGAAAAGCACACCCTTTTATCTCCGTTTTCTATCGCCTTTTTAACGACGTCTTCGGCATTTTGCCGTCCGTCGTAAGAAAACGTACTATGTTGGTGCAAGTCGGTAACGAATTTATCTTTTGAGTTCATACTTATATTGTAATCGACTTAAATTTTTATAGCAACTTATTAAGGTAAAGTACAGGTAAAGTTTTGGTAAAGTCGCAAAAAAAACGCCCGACCCGTTTTTGAAAACGGGTCGGGCGTAATAAATTTTAATCTTCGGTAAGTTTTGCGGTTTTCAAAAATCTTCTGACGCTTTCTATCGCGCTCTGGCAGGAATCGAGTTTGGCGTAAGTTTCGCCTATGCAAAGCGTTGCCTTCTGCGCGCTGCGGAGTTTGAAGAAATATCTGCCCTTTTTGTCGCTGTCGATAATAAAATTACCCGCCACGCCGTTGGTAACGATAGTGGCAATTGCGGACTTCGCCGAAGCGTAAGATACGTAACTTTCGCTGTTAAGCAGCAATTCGCCGTTGGAAGCGAAAAGTTTAGCCATATAAGTATCGCCGTCTTTTTCGATTTTCCATTTGCCGCTGTACGCGCTTCTCGCGTCTACGGGTTCTTCTTTTTTCGGCAAAACGTATTTAACGACCGTTATATCCTTTTCGACGCCGCTCTGGACGGGCGAAGAAACGAAACGCTTTACGGATTCTTTCGCGCTTTCGGCAAGCGCCTCGCTTTTGTACGTTTCGCTTACGCAAAGAATACGGTTTTTAACGCTCTTCAACTTGAAGTAAAAGTTTTTGTTTTTGTCTTTATAGTTGACGAAAGTTCCGCCGTCGACGTTCTTTCTTATGGTATCTATACCTGCGCGGGCGCTTTCTTCGGACGTATAAATTTCGCTGGTGAGCATAATCTCGCCGTTATTGGCGTACAGAAACGCGACGAATTCGCCTTCGCCCTTCTCTTTGATTATCCACTTGCCGACTGTCGCTTTCGCCTCTTTTACGGGTTCCGCTTTTTTAGCGACCGGCTTAACGGCGGTTTTCAAAGCGGATTTTTTAGCCGCGGGTTCGGCGGTTGCCCGTGCGGTCGGCTTAACATCTTTTGCGGCAGATTTTGC
>FR898434.1 GCA_000437515.1 Acidiphilium sp. CAG:727
CCACGCAACGCGGATTTTTACAATTCAGACACCTTTTCGCTTCTTCGATCGCTTCTTCTGCGTTATAGCCGTAAGAAACTTCTTCGTAATTTGCAGCGCGTATCTTTCCGTCCTGTTCGCGCACGGGTATTCTCTTTTCGTTCGCCATCAGTCTTCCCCTCCGCACAAACCGCAACCGCCGTGATGAGTATCGCCCTCTTTCGCCTTTAAGTAGGCTCTGCCCTCTTCTGTTTTATAAATTCTCTGTCGAATCATCGCTTCGTCGTAGTCGACGAGATGCCCGTCGAATTCGGGACCGTCTACGCACGCGAATTTTACTTTTCCGTCGACTATCACCCTGCACGCGCCGCACATTCCGGTACCGTCCACCATAATGGGATTCATGCTTACTACGGTTTTAATACCGAGTTTTTTGGTGAGTTTCGCAACGAATTTCATCATGATAACGGGACCGATAGCGATGCAAAGGTCGTATTTTTTGCCGCTTTCGACCAATTTTTCGAGTTTATCGGTTACAAGCCCTTTATCGCCCGCAGAGCCGTCGTCAGTCGTAACATAGACGTTTGCCGCGACTTTTTCGAGTTCGCTTTGCAATATAAGCAAGTCTTTGGTTTTTGCGCCGACGATGACGTCCGCTTTTACTCCGCGTTCAGACAGGTATTTTACCTGCGGATAGACGGGGGCTGCACCCACGCCGCCCGCGACGAACACGATTTTTTTGTTCTTTAATTCTTCGTCCGTCATGTCGGTGAGTTCGGAAGCGTTGCCGAGTGGACCTACGAAGTCCGCGATAAAATCGCCTTCGCGAAGTTTGCCTAGTTTATAGGTGGACGCGCCTACTTCCTGCACGACGATAGTTACGGTAGATTTTTCGCGATCGAAATCGCAGACGGTAAGCGGAATATGCTCGCCTTTTTCGTCTACACGGAGTATGATAAACTGCCCCGCAAGGCACTTTTTAGCCACGCGCGGAGCGTAAACGTCCATAAGAAAAATATTATCGGTAAGTCTTTTATATTTTTTGATTTCGTACATACTGCACCTTTCGTTTATTATACAACGAGCATCGGTAAATGTCAATTTTATAGACGAAAAAACAGCCGAAATAATCGACTGTTTTTCGTTTTTATAATTATCTGTCTTCTCTGAAATAGTTCAGACCGAGCGAAGCCGGCGGCTGAATTTCTTTATTTCCTACGATGCTCGTTATTATAAGAACAACTATCGTAATAACATACGGCGACATTTCAATTATGTTTTTGACCGCACCTAGCCCCGGAATATACGTTCCCATAGTCGATAACAAACTGAAAACAAATGCGCCGAGTATACTCAACGTCGGTTTCCACATGGTAAATATGACGAGAGCGATAGAAAGCCAACCGCTTGCATCTACTGCCGCATTTGCCGAATCCACGCTAAAATTGCTGGAATAAAATATATAAGCGATACCGCCGAGTCCTGCGATCACACTACCGATAATCGTCGCAAGATAACGATAAGTCGTTACGTTGATACCAGCAGCGTCCGCCGTTGCGGGGTTTTCGCCTACCGCGCGAAGAAACAAACCTGTTCGCGTCTTGTTCAAAATCAAGCCGGTAGCAACGGCAACAATTATCGCAATATAGAATAATGCGCCGTGTGAGAAAAAGATATCACCAAAGCCGCCGAGAGAAGTATAAAACGGAAAAGCGTGTTGAAACGCGTCGCTATAAGCACTTAATTTAATACAGTTTATAATTCCGCTTTGCAACGAGAATTTATAACATCCCGCGCCGAACGTAGAAATCGCAAGTCCTGTTATGTTCTGGTTGGAACGAAGCGAAACGGTCAAAAAACTGTATACCGCACCTATTATCGCTGAAAACAATATTGCGAAGATTATCGCAATAAGAACGATAGCAAACGAATTTTTACCACCGCAGTTGGCGTAAATATTAAGCCCTACGCAACCGCCAAGCGCACCGAAAAACATTACGCCCGGAATACCGAGGTTCAAATGTCCCGCTTTTTCGGTTATAATTTCGCCCGTAGTACCGAAGAGTAAAACAGTCGCTTGTTTCACAATACTCGTAAAAAATAACATTACGCCTTTACCTCCTCGGTTTTCTTTTGCTTTTTCTTAAAATCGATACGATATCTTATAAAAAATTCGCAACCGATAATAAAGAAGAAAAGAAGTCCCGTTATTATGTCGGGGAATGCCTGCGAGCCGCTTACAATTCCGCCGCGAGTCATTATTTCCGACATTCCCTGTCCGGAAAATATAATTAAAAACGAAGTCAAAATCATATATACGGGGTTGAATTTCGCAAGCCACGCGACTATGATTGCGGTGAAACCCATACCACCGACCATACTTGCATCGAGTACGCATTCGATATTTACCAGGATGAAACCCGCTATTCCGCAAATAATACCGGATATAACGAGAGTCCTGATTACCACCTTTTTAACGTTAATACCCGAATATTTTGCGGTATTGACGCTTTCGCCGACGACCGAAATTTCATACCCCTGTTTACTGTATTTCAAGTATATAAACATCACCGCCGTTACGGCTGCAATTATTATTATCGGAAGTAAATATTTATTGGACGCTTCGGGTAATAATCCATAATTAAAATCCCAAGAAGAACCCGTACTGCCCTTTTTCATCCAAGATTCAAGGAAAAACTTTACGAATAACGTTGCAATATAATTCATCATCAACGTAAATAAAGTTTCGTTTGTATTCCATATTGCCTTGAATATAGCGGGAATTACCGCCCAGATAACGCTTGCAAGAATACTCGCGACGAACATCATTACAAGAAGCAATGCATCCGGAACTTTTCCGCCGAGATATTGAGAGCATATCGCGCAAGCCAGAATACCCATTAAGGTCTGACCGTCCGCGCCGATATTCCAGAATTTCATTTTGAACGCAGGAGCAACAGCGAGCGATATAAGCAACAATATCGCTATGTTATAAATAGTATCCCATGCCATCCCGAAACCGAAGTTTCCGCTAAACATATAACCTATAGCGGAAAACGGCGAAAGTTTGGTAAAAGCGCACGTCAGTATTATACACAACAACGAAACTATCAATATAGCGGAAAGTCTTATAAGCCAAGATTTCCACCATTTTATTTCGCCTCTTTTGCTTATATGAAACAACGGCTCGTGGACGGTCTTCTCATTTTTATTCGTTTGCATTCTTGTCCTCCGTTTGTTCTTTTTGAACTTCCGCCCATTCCTCTTCGGTTAAGTTACTGTCTTTTGCTATACCGATATTTTTTTCTTTTTTCGTTTCGGTTATATTAAGCGAACCCGTCATCATAAGTCCGAGTTCTTCTTTCGTAACTTTATCCGCGTGAACGACACCCATATTTTTGCCGTGGCAAAGCACCATTATCTTATCGCAGAGCGCAAGCATTACGTCTAAATCTTCACCGATAAATAAAATTCCGACGCCTTTTTCTTTCTGCTCGTTCAATATATTATAAATCAAATAAGACGAGTTGATATCGAGCCCTCTTACGGGATAAGCGGTAATTATTACGTTTGGCGCGGATTCGATCTCTCTGCCGACCAAAACTTTCTGAACGTTACCGCCCGATAAAAGTCTTACCGGGGTTTCACTCGAAGGAGTTACTATATCTAATTTTTCGATAAGCGCTTCCGCTTTCGTCCTTGCAGCCTTTCTGTTTACGAACGGACTTATCCCTTCGCTATAAGTTTTCAATATCATGTTATCGGTTATCGAAAAAGAAGGTACGAGTCCCATTCCAAGTCTGTCTTCGGGAATAAAACTCATCGCTATACCTTTTTCGATAATCTCTTTAGAAGATAATCCGACGATACTTTCGCCCTTGTGCATGATATATCCGTTCTCAATCTTACGAAGCCCGGCAATCGCTTCGCAAAGTTCTTTTTGCCCGCAACCGGCTATGCCCGCGACTCCGAGAATTTCACCGCCGCGAATATAAAAACTTGCGGAATCGATAGCAACGCTGCCGTCATCTTTTTTTACGGTCAAATCACGAATTTCAAGCAACGGTTTTTCGATCTCGGTTTTGGTACGATCAATATGCAAATCGACCTTTTTGCCGACCATCATTTCGGTAAGTTCTTTTTCGTTGGTTTCGCAAGTGTTTACCGTACCGATATACTCACCTTTACGCAGAATCGCGACTTTATCCGATATCGACATTACCTCGTTGAGTTTATGCGTAATGATTATTATCGACTTGCCGTCTTCTTTCATTTTACGAAGTACGGCGAAAAGTTTATCGATTTCCTGCGGGGTTAAAACCGCGGTAGGTTCGTCGAGGATAAGTATATCCGCGCCGCGGTACAAAACCTTTATTATTTCAACGGTTTGCTTTTCCGAAACGGACATATTATACACTTTTTTGTCCGGATCGAGCGTAAAACCGTATTTCATTGCGATTTCATACGCTTTCGCGCTGATATCTTTAAGTTTATATTTTTCGTGTAAACCAAGCACTATATTCTGCGCAGCCGAAAAAACGTCTACGAGTTTGAAGTGCTGATGAATCATTCCTATTTTATATCTGAAAGCGTCTTCGGGCGAACGAATTACTACTTCTTCGCCGTTTATAAATATCTGTCCTTCGTCGGGGTAATATATCCCCGATATCATATTCATAAGTGTCGTTTTACCGCTTCCGTTTTCTCCGAGTAAAGCAAGAATCTCCCCTTTATTTAAGGAGAGGTTTACGTTTTTATTTGCTTGAATTTTGCCGAAACTCTTGCAAATATTTTTAAGTTCTATCGCAACGGTATTGCTCACGCGCCGTTACCTCCGTATATTAAAATCGCAGTCAGACGGAGTTTTCGCTCCGTCTGACCGATTTCGAATTATAATTGATTTATGTTATTTGCTTACGCTTTCGGAAGAGTTATTCCGTCGATATCTATATCGAAGTAAGGAGCAGCACGGAATTCGCTTTCGGCAAAATAAGTAATGCCGTTCGAAGTTTTAATGACCTGCGTTTCGGGTTTATAATCGCCCTTATCGTCAACGTCGGCAAGATATTCCGTAATATTCTGACCGCCTACGGTAAACTTACTGCAATCGAATACTTTGAGCGTTCCTGCAACAAGTTGCGCTTTGACTTCATTTAATTTTTCCTGCGTACCTGCTGCGGCGACTTTTTCGTTAAGTTCAAGAAGTTCAACGCTTCCCGTTGCGAAAGTACCCGTCCAATCGCAATCGATTTCTTCTCCGTTTTTAACGCAATTGATCATATATCTGAAGTAAGGAGCCCAGTTGATTTTAGAAGCAATAATGTAAGAATTGCTGACTTTCGCATCTTCCGTCATAGTTCTGCTGTCTACGTTATAGCAAACGTTCGGAACACCGGCAGCGGCACACGCATCGGGAGCACCCATGGAGTCGGCATGTTGAGAGATAAGAACGCAACCGCTTTGAATCAACGCTTCGGCAGCCGATTTCTCTTCGTCGTAATCATACCAACTGCTGGTAAACTTAACATCCATAGTAGCGGTAGGAACGATAGAACGTAAGCCAAGGAACCAGGAAGTGTAACCCGATTTAACTTCGGCGTAGGGGAATGCTCCGACATAACCAACCTTCGGAACTACGGTAGAATCGGCATCCATCATTGCCTTAAGTTTCATACCTGCAGCAACACCGGCAAGGTATCTGCCTTCGTAAATGGAAGCGAAAGCGTTATGGAAGTTACCGCGTTTTTCGGTATGAGCCTTCGTACCGGTAGCGTGGCAGAATTGAGTATCGGGATATTCGTTTGCCGCTTTAAGAATGTGTTTTTCATGACCGAACGAATCGGCAAACACTATATTGAATTTTCTTTCGGCATACTTTTTGGCTGCAGTGTAGCAAGCATTTTGTTCGGGAATGTTGGTCGTTATTTCGTATTGAACACCAAGTTCCTTGCATACCGCTTCTGCGGCGTCGATGAAGTTCTTGTCGTAAGTCGAACTCGAATCGTGAAGGGTGATAAAGCCGACTTTTATGTCTGCATAATTTTCAACCTTCTTGATACCTTTGTAAGAGGTATCTTTCTTCTTACAACCGGTCATTCCGAAGCAAAATGCAACGGCGGTAACTACGGTTACAACAAGTGCTAAAAGTTTCTTCATTTACTTTTCTCCTTCGCCCTTTTAGGGCTGAAAAATTTTATATGTAATAAAAATTACACCCGAAAAAATAAAAAATTCCGCAAGCCGTAAACCGATTACGCCCGGAATTTTATGCCCGACGGAGTCATTTCGTCGATAATCGCAAGCGATTCGACCTTATAACCCGCCTTTCTTAAATTGTCGCCACCGTGCTGGAAACCCTTTTCGATAGCGATAGCGCAACCCGCAACTTTCGCGCCCGATTCTTTAACGATACTTATAAGACCGTTCAAAGCCGCGCCGTTAGCGAGAAAATCGTCGGCTATCAGAATATTTTCGCCTTTTTGAAGATATTCTTTGCCAACGACAACGATATTGCTCTTTTTATGAGTAAAACTGTAAATTTCGGCAGAATATACGTCGCCCGTAACGTTCAGCGCTCCGCCTTTTTTGGCGTAAACCGCAGGAACGCCGAGTTTATACGCGACGCATACCGCGAACGGTATACCGGACGCTTCTACGGTGAGTACCTTATCGATCTTTTCGCCTTCGAAAAGACGAGCGACCTCGTCGCCCATGCTCATAAGAAACATAACGTCTAAACGCTGATTAAGGAAACTTCCGACTTTAAGTACGTTACCGTCTGAAAGTTTTCCTTCTTTAAGTATCTTTTCTTCGAGCGTCTTCATAAGTTCTCCGTAAAAAGTATCGGTTCGTGTAATCGAAAAACAAAAAAACAGGTTACGATAACCTGCTTGCCAATAAAAACGGAAACCCGCGCAAAATCGCTTTTGCGTTTTCCTCCAATAGTCGCAACTTTTACGGCGTGCGGTAGAAACGTTTGTACCTTCATATTCAAACCTATATTGGCAATCGCTATTCAATTTACGCCGACATTATAACCCACTCTTATACCTTTTGTCAACCGTTTTTATAGGGTAAACCACAAAATATTTTTTTATTTTTTTTGCCAACCGCAATATATAGTCGGCGGTTGACTTTATCGCGACGGCGTGCTACTATTATATAGTAATGATAGCAATAATAGCCGAAAAGCCGAGCCTTGCGAGAAATATAGTCGAAGGCATCGGAAAAATGAATAAAAGAAACGGTTACTACGAAAATGCGGAGTATATAGTAACTTACGCATTCGGACACCTGTTTTCGCTTTGCGATATAGAGGACTACATGCCCGAAAAACCGATTTCGCCGATACGCTGGAAAATGGAAGGACTGCCGTGCTTCCCGGAAAAGTTCAGATTCAGACTCAAAAACGGCGACGACGGAAAACCGGACGAGGGAGTTAAAAAACAGTTCGAAACCATTTCGGCTTTAATTAACCGCAACGACGTTACCGAAATAGTAAACGCGGGCGACTCGGACAGAGAAGGCGAAATTATAATACGGCTTTGCGTAGAAAACGCGCTTAAAACCCCGAAAAAATTATCCCGTTTATGGCTGCCCGATCAGACACCGCAGACGGTAAAAAAAGCGCTTTCGGAAATGAAAGACGAAAAGCATTACGACAATCTTGCGAACGAGGGTTTTTCGCGCACCTATATAGACTGGCTTTACGGCGTAAACCTTACCCGTTACGCAACATTAAAATCCGGATCTCTTCTCCGCGTAGGCAGAGTTATAGTGCCTATCGTAAAAGCCGTTTACGATCGCGACCGCGAAATAGAAAATTTTACGCCCGAAATTTATTACGCGCTCGTCTCGAAAGCCGAAACCGACGGCGAAGTGATAGAACTCGTATCGAAATACAAATTCGGTAAAGACGAAAAGGCGAAAGCCGAGCGTTGTTGCGAGCGTATGAACGCTCTTAAAGCGACGGTTACCGACAAAAAGGCGAAAAAAGACGTTCTCGCGGCGGGCAAACTGTATTCTTTGACGAAATTACAGAACTACCTAGGCAAAAAATACAAAATGACTATGGAAACGTCGCTCGCAACCGCGCAAAAACTATACGAAAGAGGATTTATAAGTTACCCGCGTACCAACTCGGAATACCTCGCTACAAACGAAAAAGAAAAATTCAAAAGCATAATCGCGTCGGTTAAAAAACTCGGTTACGACGTGGTTTTCAAAGATAAAAAGACCATTTTCGACGATTCTAAAATAGAAGCCCACTCCGCCCTTACCCCGACGTATAAAATTCCGGACAAGGGCGACTTAAGCGACGCCGAAAGCAAGGTTTATACGGCTATAATGCGGCGGTTTGCCGCGGTTTTCTGCGCGGAAGACTGCCTGATAGAAAAATCGGAACTCACGATTTCGCTCGGCGGCAAAGAAGATTATTCGATAAAAGGTTCGATTATTCTTCAACCAGGCTGGACGAAGTACGACGGCGGCGAAAGAAAAGACAAAATCTTACCCAAACTCGAAAAGGGCGACAAAGTAAACGTGGATTTTCACCCCGAAGAAAAACAGACCACTCCCCCGAAACACTACACGATAGAAACGCTGAACAACTATCTCAAAAACCCCTTCCGCGACGAAAAAGCGAGTTCGGACGAGAACGACGAAGAGGACTATAAGGCGATTTTCAAGGGTTTGGAACTCGGAACGGAAGCAACCAGAACGGGAATTATAGACAACGCGAAAAAGAGCAATTACATATCGCTTAAAAAAGACGTATATTACATAGAAAACGCTGGGCGTTTTTTGATAGAACAACTCGTCGACATGAAAATTTCTATGGACAAGTACAAGACGAGTCAACTCGGTCAGGCTCTTAAAAAGGTATACCGCGGCGAAATCACCGTGAACGACTGCGTAAAGGAAGCCGAAGACGAAATAAGCGAAATATTCTCGCACGCGAACGACGACGGCGGAACGGGCTTTTACGGCGAAATCTTAGGCAAATGCCCGAAATGCGGCAAAGATTTTATCCGCGACAGGTATTTTTACCGTTGCAGCGACAGAGATAATTGCGATTTCAGAATAAATTTCAATATTTTAGGCTGCGTTATCGGCAAAAATCAGGTAAGTAAAATACTTACCGACAAAATCAGCGACAAACTCACGTTTACGTCTAAAAAAGGCAAAAAATTCGACGCAAAACTGAAACTGTCGCCGGAATACAAACTCGATTTTAATTTTCAATAGGTTTAACACGCAAGCCGCCCCCCCCCCCTTTTTTTTGTGGGGGGGGTGTTTTTTCCGAATTTTTTTTGCGGGGCGGCTGTTTTTATTTTCGTTTATTGCTTTTTATAATATCGATATAAGAATACGAAACGATTCTCGGTAAAACCTGAATTTTCCCGGCGGAAGAAACAGACAATTTAACGGTGCCTTGCAAATCCGTCCGATAAACTTTCACGTTATCACCCGCCAATCTTTCGATAACGCCTGACGACGGATGCCCGTATTTATTATCAACCCCGCACGAAATAATCGCCCTGTCCGGTTTGACGGCATCGATAAACGCGGCAGAAGTCGAAGTTTCGCTGCCGTGATGAGCGACTTTAAGCGTTCCGCAAGATAATTTAAGAATATCGCTTTTATACGCTTCGACTATTTCCGATTCTTTCTCGTTATCTATATCCCCCGTAAGCAAAACGCTTTCACCGAAGCACGTAATTTTTATAACCGCCGAAAAGTCGTTCGCGTCCGCGAATTTTCGTTCGTCTTTATAATCCTCGTGATCTTTCGCATAAGGCAATAAAAATTCCACCGAATATTCGTACTCGTCACAGCCGTGATTTACGGTATTCGTAAAATCGCTTCCGTCATCGAAAAATTCCCAATAGGACTTTTCGTTATAAACGGCAGTAAGATAATCGGTATATGCGTCGGCCGTATCGTCCTCGAATTTACGACCGACGTTGAAGCCGCCCGATAATTTATCGGTGTTCGCCCTGATATACGGTCTGAAACTGTTAAGAACTTTATAGTTTTTATAGACGTAATCGAGCGAACCGACGTGATCGGCGTCCGAATGGGTTGCAACGCAATAATCTATCGTAAGTTTTTTGCCGTTTTCGGTAAGATATTCGTCGAGTTTTTCTTCCGTCGCTTTACCGTTACCTCCGCCGTCTACGAGCATGTTTTTGCCGTCGGGGAATTTTATAAAAGTAGCGTCGCCCTGCCCTACGTCTATAAAATATACTTCAAAATCACCCAAAGTTTCAACGACGGCAGTCGAATTTTTCGTGGACGACGGCGCATATTGCCGCTTGCCCGAATTTTTGTTTATATAAATACCGACGACGAAAGAAGCCGTAGCGACAGCCGCGACGCCGGCGTAAAAAAATCTGTTCCGCCCGATTTTATAAAATAAATTTCTTATCGGACTATGTAATTTTTTTCTTTTGTTATCCGACATATCGTTTTTCCCGTTACAAAACCTTTATAACGGCGACCTTCAGATACAGACTTTCGTCGTAGCCGATACACACGGCGTGATCTTTGCCCTGCGTACGGAGTTCCACGAGTTTTGCCCTTACTCCGCTTTCGAAAACGCTCTCTTTAATCATCTGTAAAAACAGCGGTAAGGTAAGGTGTTGCGAACAACTGCAAGTTACGAGATAACCGCCTTTTTCGACGAGTTTCAAAGCGTTTGCGTTGATGTCTTTATATCCTTTGTACCCCGCTTTTACGGTATCCGCGGTTTTAGTGAAAGCGGGCGGGTCGAGTACGATTACTCCAAACTTTTCGCCCGATTTTCTGTATTCCCTTAACGCTTCGAAAACGTCCGCGATGCGGGTATTGATTTCGAGAGCGTTGAGTCGCGCGTTTTTCTCGACCAATTCGATTGCCGTTTTGCTTATATCTATCGCCGTAACTTCTTTCGCGCCGTATTTTTTTGCGCAGAGAGAAAATCCGCCCTCGTTACAGAAACAATCTAAAACCGTCTTGTCTTTAACGTAAAATTTAAGATCGTCGCGGTTTTCTTTCTGATCGAGAAAATATCCCGTCTTCTGTCCGTTTTCGAGGTCTACTATAAGTTTAAGTCCGTTCTCTACGATAATCGATTGAGTTTCGTTTTTACCGTAAATAACGCCCTTTTTAAGGGGTAAACCCTCCTTCTCTCTTATGGCGACGTCGCTACGCTCGTAAATAGTCGACGGAGCGAACCTTTTTACGAGAATATCTATTACGTCGTTTTTTACGACTTCCATGCCGAGCGAGAGAAACTGAACGGAAAGTTTATCGCCGTATTTATCGACGATAAGCCCGGGCAGATTATCCGATTCGCCGAATACGACGCGGTAATTATCGTTATAGCCGAGTTCGCGCCTGCCTTCGTCCGCAATTTTTATTCTTTCTTCGAAAAAGTCTTTATTTATCTCTTCGCTTTTCGTCGTAAGCATTCTTACGATGATCTTCGAGTGGTGATTTATAAAGCCTTTACCGACATATCGCCCGTCGAACGCTTTAACTTCGGCAACGCTGCCCTGCTTGTCTTTGCCTTCGATTTTCTGAACTTCGTTGGCGAAAATCCACGGGTAGCCGTTCAATACTTTTTTTTCTTCGTTTCTTTTAAGAGTAACAGTATACATCAGTCTTTTTTACCGTAAATTTTGGCAAGTCCGCCCGCGGCGGTTTCTCTGTATCCCCTGCCGAGATCTTTGCCCGTTTCGTACATGGTGGAAACGGCGGTGTCGAAAGTGATTTTGCGGGTGTCGGCAAGAAAGGACGCAAGCGTTACTTCGTTGAGCGCGCGAAGCGCCGCGACGGCGTTGCGCTCTATGCAGGGAATCTGCACGAGTCCGCAAATCGGATCGCACGTCAAACCGAGGTGGTGTTCTATGGCGACTTCGGCGGCGTACTCGATCTGATCGAGATTCATGTTTTTAAGTTCGCCTATCCCTGCCGAAGCCATGGCGCACGCAACGCCGACTTCTGCCTGACAGCCACACTGCGCTCCGCTTATAGAAGCGTTGCTTTTTACTATATTGCCGATTATGCCTGCCGTTGCCAACGCCCTGACGATTATTCTATCGGGAATATCGTTTTTTTGTTGCAGATAGCAAAATACTGCGGGAAGCACTCCGCACGAACCGCAAGTCGGCGCGGTAACGACCCTGCCGCCGTCGGCGTTTTCTTCCGACGCCGCGAAAGCGTAGGCGCACACGAGTCTGTTTTCGCGGGTTTCTTCGTCTTCGTTCAGCACGTACTGTTCGTAGAGAATTTTCGCCTTTCTTCTCGTGCCGAGCCCGCCCGACAATATACCGTCGGCTTTAAGCCCCCTTGCGACGCAGGCTTTCATTTCTTCCCATACCGAACCGATATAGTCTAAAATTTCTTCACCCTCGAAAACTTCGGCGTACTGCCAGAATTTAAGATCGTTTTCAAGGCAAAATTCCTTGATTTCGGCGAAGTTTTTATGCGGATATACTTCTCTGCTTTCCTGCGTTTTTTCGCCGTCGAATACTATTTCTCCGCCGCCGACGCTGTAAACCGTGGCTTTATCGATTTCTTTTCCGCCACTGTAAGCGGCTAAAACCATAGTGTTGGGATGAACGAGATTTTCTTCGTTCGTATCGCCGAATACAACTTCGGTTTTTATCGGCGAAAAGGTTTCTTCGATTATTTTATCGGTAAGATGCCCTTTGCCGGTAGCGGAAAGCGAGCCGAAGAGAGTGACCTTAAACTCTTCGGCTTCGATATTTTTCGCCTTGAATATGCGACACGCCTTTTCGGGCCCCATGGTGTGGGAACTCGACGGTCCGCGTCCGATTTTATAAAGTTCTTTAAGCGATTTCATTCTCGTATTCCGAGTTCTTCCGCAAGAACGTCCGCCGCGATTTTACAGAGTTCGGCGCACGGGCGTTTCTTGACGTATTCCGCCGTTCTGACCGACGGATCGTCGCTCGACAATTTAACGGTACCCGCAAGCAATTCTCTGCAGATAATCGAGCCGTTTATTTCTTTGTTTTTAGCCGCAAGGCGTTGAATAAGCGCGTAATGTTCGGCTTTGCTTACGCCGTTATTATCGTCGTAGCCTTTCAGAAGCCCCGCGACCATGCAACTGCCCGTAAACGCTCCGCACGCCTCGCGAAGTCTGCCTATGCCGCCGCCGAACGACGAGGCGAGTCTTAAATAGGCTTCGGTATCGCCGCCGATTAAATCGGAATAAGCCAAAATAACCGCCTGCGCGCAGTTATAGCCTTGTTTGAAATATTGTTCGGCTTTTTCGCCTCTCGTCATACGTAATTACCCGCCTTTATCCGCCGAAAAGCCCCGTTTTATTGAGGCTTTGCGGCGTTCTTCGCCGCTTCGCGGATTTGTTCTTCGATTTCTTTTTCGATTTCGGGATTATTGGTAAGATAATCTTTAGCCTTATCTCTTCCCTGCGCGATTTTTTCGCCTTTATACGAGAACCAGGAACCGCTCTTTTCGAGTATTCCGAACTCTACGCCGAGGTCGACTATACAACCGGTCTGCGAAATGCCTTCGCCGTAAATAATATCGAATTCCGCAGTTTTGAATGGCGGAGCGAGTTTATTTTTGACGATTTTCGCTTTCGTTCTGTTACCGAACATTCCGTTACTGTCTTTAAGCGTATCGGTTTTTCTGACGTCTATACGGACGGAAGCGTAGAATTTAAGCGCCTTGCCGCCCGGGGTAACTTCGGGATTGCCGAACATTACGCCGACCTTTTCGCGAAGTTGGTTGATAAAGATAACGCAGGTTTTCGATTTATTGGTAATACCCGTAAGTTTACGAAGAGCCTGCGACATAAGTCTTGCCTGTAAGCCGACGTGAGAATCGCCCATATCGCCTTCGATTTCGGCCTTCGGAGTAAGCGCGGCTACCGAGTCGACCACGATAAGGTCAACCGCTCCGCTTCTTACGAGATTATCGGTAATGTCGAGAGCCTGTTCGCCCGTATCGGGTTGAGATACGTACAGATTTTCGAGGTCTACGCCGAGTTTAGCCGCATAAACGGGGTCAAGCGCGTGTTCTGCGTCGATAAACGCCGCTATACCGCCCATTTTTTGAGTTTCGGCTATAACGTGCAACGCGACGGTCGTTTTACCCGAAGATTCCGGTCCGTAAATTTCGATTATTCTTCCGCGCGGAACGCCGCCTATACCGAGCGCGAGATCGAGCGTAAGGCAACCCGTGGGGATAACGTCTATCGTCTGATCCGCCGCGCCTTGTCCGAGTTTCATTATCGCGCCTTTTCCGTATTGCTTCTCGATCTCTTTAAGTACGAGGTCGAGCGCCTTTTGCTTTTCTTCCAACATATATTTATACCTCTCGATATTTTTTCTTTATTATCTGACGACTTCGCGCGTTATGAATTTCAACGCCCTGAATATCGCGGCGTTGACGCCTTTTCTTATTACGTCGTTCCTGTCGCCCGAAAACATGTATTTATAAGTCTGCGTTTCGCCCATATAACTTACGCCGATAAAACACAAGCCGATAGGCGAACCGGAACCGTCGCTTTTCGGTCCCGCTATGCCGGTGGTCGAAATAGCCAGATCCGCTTTTCTTTCTCTTAAAAGCCCTTGCGCCATTTCGGCGGCGACTTCTTTCGAAACGGGATGAAAGTATTCGAGCGTTTCTCTTTTAACGCCGAGTCTTTCCGCTTTCGCTTCTTCGTTATAGGCGACGATCCCTTCGTAAAATACTTTGCTTGCGCCGGGGAATGCGGTAATCGCCGCGGACAAGGCTCCGCCCGTAAAAGATTCGGCGACGGAAACCTTAATTCCGTTGAGTTTGAGAACGTCGATGAACTGTTCTTTAAGCCCTATATCTCTTAACGCGTAAATTTCGTTTTTGAATTCCGCCGCAAATCGGCTTTCGATAAGTCCGTAAGTGGCGGATTCGAACTTTTGATAAGAGAATTCGACTTTGAGCCCGTCGGACATTACCTTTAACTTATAACAATCGCCGAAGCCTATCTTTCCGAGCCTGCGTTCGAATTCGTCTTTTGATATGCCGAACAGGCGGAAATAATCTCTTCTTAAACCGTCGTCGTTCATTCGGCAAATACCTCTTTGTTTTTAACGAGATAACTTACCCCCGATATAATCGTAAGGAGTACGGATATTGCAAACCCGACCAGCGATACTATCGCTATAATTCTCGCCGCTTCCGTCGTTGCGGAAAATTCGTAAAGCCCGGACGCGAGAAGCACGACGACGAGCGTTACGTCGGTAAAGAATGTTTTTATTTTACCTATTTTTTCGGCAGCCAGAACTTTGCCCTGTTTTGCCGCCATCATACGGAGCGACGAAACGACCAACTCCCTTGCGATTATGATAACGACGCCTATACCTCCCAAAATCAAACCGAGGTTATATTCGCCGAGTATAGTCGTAAAAACGTTGTTATTAGGATCGGCTACCATAATGACGAGCGCGGAAGTTACCAGAACTTTATCCGCGATAGGGTCTAAAAACTTACCCAAATCGGTAATAAGGTTATATTTTCTCGCTATGTTACCGTCTAAAAAATCGGTAAACGAAGCGATTGCGAATATTGCGAGCGCGACGAAATAATGCCCCGTGAACGGAGCGTAAAACGCCGCTATGAAAAACGGAATCAATATTATTCTGCTTAAAGTGAGTTTGTTGGGTAAATTCATCTTATCACCTCTCCGAACAAGTCGTAAGAATTGCTTCTTTTGATTAAAACGTTATATTTTTCGCCCTGATTTACGTCGTAATCGGAAGTAAAATAAACTTTTCCGTCGATGTCGGGGGCTGAAAAATAAGCGCGGCCGAAAAACCTTTCTTTATCGTAATCTATGCCGTCGGCGGTAACTTCTATAGTTTTTCCGACGTATGATTTAAGTATCCCGGCAGAAATCTTTTTCTGAACGGCGTAAAGTTTTTTTACCCGTTCGTTTTTGGTCTTTTCGGAAAGTTGCCCTTCGAGTTTATATGCGGGCGTGCCTTCTTCTCTCGAATACGCGAAGAACCCCGCGTTATTGAGTTTCGCTTCTTCTAAAAATTTGACGAGATTTCCGAATTGTTCTTCGGTTTCGCCGGGGAAGCCCGCGATAAACGTAGAACGAATCGCTATGCCTTTAACTTTTTCTCTCAACTTGGCAATCAAAGCAAGATAACTTTCGCCCGAGCCTTTGCGATTCATTCGTTTAAGCACGGTATCGTCGGCGTGTTGAAGGGGAATATCGAGATATTTTACGACTTTATCGTTATTCGCGATTTCGTCGATAAGATCGTCGGTTAAACAGTCGGGATAGGCGTACAAAAGCCTTATCGAGCCGATATTTTCGAGTTTTGACAACTCTCTTATAAGCCTTACGAGAGATTTTTCGCCGTAAAGATCTTCGCCGTACCGCGTTACGTCCTGCGCGACGAGAATGAGTTCTGTAAGTTCGCCTAAATTTTCGGCTTCAATAGCGAGGTCTTCTATTTTTTCGGAACGGTATCTTCCGCGTATCGCCGGGATAAGACAATAAGTGCAGTGATTGTTGCAGCCGTCCGCGATTTTAAGATACGCGTAATGGAGCGGCGTGGTAACTACCCTTTTATGAGTTTCGAAAGTCTTTTTAGCCCCGACCAGATTAACCCTTTCGCCGTTATACGCCCTTTCGATTGCTTCGGGAAGAAGTTCGTAGTCGTTTATACCTAAAAACACGTCTACTTCGGTAAAATCGTCGAAGAGTTCGCCTATAAACTTTTGCGGCAGACAACCCGTCAGCACGATTTTTTCCAGTACGCCGTTTTCGCGATATTCGTTACATTCGAGTACCGTGTCTATCGCTTCTTTTCGCGAACTTTCCAGAAACGCGCAGGAATTTATTATTATAATCTGCGCTTCGGAAATATCCTGCGTTATATTGTCGTGTCCTAACAGCGTAAGCATTTTCTCGGTATCGACTCTGTTTTTATCGCAGCCGAGCGAAATTACGCCTATTTTCTTTCGTTTGAATATCATACGTCTCCGAATTTTTCGATAAACTCGTCCATAGACAGAGTTACTTGTTTTTGTTTGCCCATCTGACTTGCGACTACGTAGCCCTCGTCGGTCATCCAGTCGACTATCTTGGCCGCTTTCGGGTAGCCGAACGAAAGTTTTCGTTGCAGAAGCGAAATCGAAACCGTCCCTAAACTTACCGCGACTTTGAGCGCGTGTATATAATCTTCCGGAACGGCGTCCGACGAGCCGCTTTCTTTGCCGTTTATGCTTTCGACCTGCGGCGCGCTGTCTTTTGAAATAACTTTAAGAGCGGCGTCGTTGAAGTAGCATTTATTATGATCTTTGATATACTTGACCACGTTCTTGATTTCGTCGGTGCCGATAAACGCGCCCTGCGCTCTTTCGACGTTGGTCATCGTACTCGTCTTATAGAGCAAATCGCCCGCGCCGAGCAATTTTTCGGCGCC
>FR898435.1:0-7534 GCA_000437515.1 Acidiphilium sp. CAG:727
CTATGGCGACTATCGCCGCCGCGGGGATGGGGTATACGTAACAATACAAAAGATTTTCGCCAAGGGTACCGAAAACCGACTGAAGCGTCGCGAACACGACGGTTTCCAAAGCCGCAATCGCAAAAAAAGTGATCGCCGCGACGAGTAAACGATTACGTTTTTTTACCGCTTTCGCGTACGAGGTTTGTTCCGCCACCACTTCCGGTTCGGCGTGTTCGGTTACCAGAAAGTCGAGCGTTACGCCGAAGAGCGACGCGATAGTCATAAGCACCGTAACGTCGGGTATGGACTCTCCGCGTTCCCATTTCGAAACCGCTTTGTCCGAATAATTTATCTTTTCGGCGAGTTCGATTTGCGTCAACTTCATTTGTTTTCTCAAAGATATTAAGTTTTGAGCAAATACGACTTTAACGTCCTGCATTTCAAATCTCCGTGAAAGTTATTACACGTTTGATTTTATTTTAGCACAATAACGGATAAAAATCAAACGAAAAAAGGCGAATTCGGGTAAAAACACGATAATTTTACCGTTTTTCTACCGCGGGTAGAGTCGGATTACGCGTGTGTAGAAAGTGGTTTTTACGCTCTACGTTAAAGAAAATTTCTTTATAGCGAGCCCCTGCGGGAGTAGGTTGTAATTTTACGCCCGTCGGGGTAAAATACGGGTATAGACGAAAAACCGTTTACAACGCGTTTTGCGAAAACGGAAAGGAGGCTGCTATAATGAATAGAGAAAAGAAGATAACGGTGTTCGGCGATTCGATAGGTAAAGGCGTATTTACGGACGGCGGAAAGATAGAAGTTATCAAAGACAACGCGGTAAGATTGTTCGAGGAATGGAAAGGCATAGAGATAGACAACCGTTCGGGGTACGGGCAGTCGCTTAAAAGGCTTCTGGATAAAGGTGTAATCGAAAAATATATCGCCGGTCTTGACAAAAGCAAGAGAAATATCGCCGTTATCGAACTCGGTGGAAACGACGCGGATTTCGACTGGAAAGCGGTTGCGGACGCTCCGAATGAAAATCATTACCCGAAAACCGGAATCGAAGAATTTTCTCTCGCGTACGCAAAACTATTGAAAGATTTAAGGAGCGCGGGCGTCGAAACGGTCGCGTGCACGATAGTTCCGATAAGCAGCGAGAGGTATTTCGACAACGTTATATGTAAAATTACCGACGGCGAAAAAGTGCTTGAATATTTTCGCGGCGACGTGAACACGATACACCGTCATCAGGAAATGTTCAACAACGAAATTCTTAAAAACGCGTTTTCTTCGGGCGCGGAAGTCATAGATCTTCGTCGTGAATTTCTGAATACGAACGAGTTCGAAAGTCTGATTTGTCAGGACGGTATTCATCCCAACGCAACGGGGCAGCGCAAGATTTTCGACGTGGCGAAAGAATTCGCTTCGTAAGGTCGGAATACGTTTGCGCAGCCGTTGCGCACCTTAGTAGCGGCGTACTTCGCGGCGTGTCGTTCCGAGGCGAAGCCGAATAATATCCCGGAAGGGGACGTAATACGATATAGTAATAACCCCGCGGGTTCGTCGGTAAGACGAACCTGTTTTTCGGGGGAAAGGCGACCCCGCGGGGTTATTCGTAATATAAAATTATTTAACAGTAACTTTAATACCTTTCGGAGCGGTAACGTTTTTAACGTAACTTCCGTCGGGGTTTTTCTTTATTTCGACCTCTACGTTTCCTTTCAACGTCGGGTAAACCGCTTTTACGTAATCAAGCGAGCCTAAATACGGGTCTAATTCGTATTCGTCGGGTTTGTCTTCGATCGGTCTTATGCCCGCGATATACTCCGTCATATACGCGAGTACGCCGCTTGCCCAGCCGTGGCAGAAACTGTGGCGATAACCGGTGTAACAGAACCTGCCTTTGTCGCCGTGCGGATCGACTTTTCCGCTTTGTAACATTTCGTCTATGCGGTTGGCGTTTTCAAACCATTCGACGTCGAAGTCTTCCCAGAAAGTGGTCGCGCCGAGGTCGAGCATCTTCCCGTAATATTCCCTTATCATCGCTTCGGCTTCGTCGCGTTCGTTCATTTTCGCCATAGCCTTGAATATAAAGTAGTTCAGGAAAGTGGTAAGCCCCTGCGCGCCGCCGTTTAAGATGACGTCGAGGTTTTCCTGCGTTTCTTCGCCCGCTAAAATTGCCAGAGCCGCAATTTGTTTGTATCTTCTCACCCTGTGAGTTTTTCTTTCGAGCCGTCCGACTATTTCTCTCGCCAAAGAAGAATCTTCGCCGAATTTGTCCAGAAGAAATTCGGCTTTTTTCATGATTATGCGAAGAAGATAGTTCGTACCCGCGAGTTCGTCGTATTTTTTATCGAGTTCGCGCGCGCTTTCGGGATCGTTTTCGTCAAAGTCGGAGGAGTCGTCTTTCCCGACGTAATGACTGCCCCAGTCGATAAAATCGAAAGGCAGGCGGGTAGTTCCGTCCTCGTCTACGAAAGGATAAAAATCTCTTACTATGCGCTTTACGAAGCCGAGATTTTCTTTGACG
Organism: Acidiphilium sp. CAG:727; assembly: GCA_000437515.1. GTDB lineage: Bacteria > Bacillota > Clostridia > Christensenellales > Borkfalkiaceae > UBA10281. Next base: position 2,516 of record FR898435.1, read on the forward strand.
AACCCTTCGTCGGAAGTTCTCATATAGTATTCGTATAAGTTGTAAATCCACCACGCCGAGTAGTTCGGTATGCCGTTCATCCACACGCCTTCGTCGGTCTGATCGCGGCAGAAAATAAGCGAATTCTTGATTTCGGGAACGTCCGGGTAAAGGCAGAACGAAGTTTTGGTTTCGGGGTAGATGTCGCCTATCCATACGAGTCTGTCGCGTTTGATTCCGTCCCATACGTAGCCGTTTTTAAGGCACAATTTGAGAGTGTAAGCGGCAGTTTGCCAGATTTCGTTCATACGGTCGTCGCTGCACGTGAATTTTCCCGATTCTTCTCTTGCGGTATCGTCGCAGGCGGCAACGATCGATTTGACGGCGAAAGAGGATTTTTCCGGAAAGTCTATTCTTAAAAATCTGAACCCCGTCTGTCCGAAAGTCATATCCGAAAGTCTTACGAGTCGAACGTTCATATCCCTTACGGAATGGTCGTTGGTGGCGTTTTTTTCGCCGATTTCGGCGCAGGTTTCGCCGACCGATTCGCCGAAGCGAAGTCTTACGATTTCGCTCGGATCGGCTGATTTGGTTATAATTCTTACTCCCCCCGAAAGTTCTTTTCCGAAGTCGAGAATTATCGACGAGTTACCGTTGATAACGGCGCAATCGTATTCGTAAAGACCTATCTGAAGAACTTTTTCTTTCAGCAGGCTTCCGGGGTTTTCTATTTGTCCTTCCGTGTATACTATTCTTTTTGGAAAAACATATCGCATTTTATTTCCTTCCTTTTTTTCGGGTGTGAAACGTAATCAGTCGGTTATTCCGACGACGTCGGTAACGGGCATCGAAAACGCAATGCCGTAACCGGGGGTTTTCAGCCCTACTTTTTGATATAAGTTTTTAAGTATCGGGTCTTTTTGTTCGGATTTTACGATTATCACGACTATTTCTTTTTCGGGTTGAACGGTGATATTGAACAACTTTTCCGCTTCGGGGTTGGCGGTTCCTCTCGCATGCAGGACCGTGCCGCCTTTCGCGCCGAACTCTCTCGCCGCGTCCATTACGGCGTCCGAAAACCCCGCGTTTACTATGCAGAATATTACTTCGTGATTAAATTGTTCGTTCATTTTCACTTCTCCTTATTGCATAAAAATTGGTAGACGGCAACGCCTATAAGGCTCGTCATGGGGGAAACGAAGGCAACGCCTTTCGCCCCTTTAAGCGTCCGGAATTTTTCTTCCAATCCCGTAAGCGCGGTTTTTATCATATCGTTTCTTACGACTCCGATAATAACCGCCTTGTCGCTCGATACTACGCCGAGCGCGGAAAGAGTTTCGTTCGAAGCCGTACCCGAAGCCGATAAGACGTATTCGGCGTTTATCTCGTATTCGTGCAGAAAGTCGGTGAAAAAGTCCGACTTGTTTCTCGGCGCGATCACGAAGAGAAGAGATAACTTATGCGGCGCGTCGGGTTGCCTGTTCTCGATCTTCTGTGAAATTTTTTCTTCCGCTTTTTTTATGGCGGATTTTATTTTTTCGCCCATTCCGTTACCTCCTTAAAAGTTTATGATGCGGTCGTCGTCGGCGGCGAGAATTTTCTTCATCGCTATTCTCTGACGGACGCGTTTCGTCATAATCGACTTAAAGCCGAGAAGTTGAATGGTTATAAGCGGCGTCATCGCGACCATTGCCACCACGCCGAAAGCGTAACTCATAACGCCGCCCGCGTCGCCGCCCGCAGCGCAAAGACCTATCGTAAGCGGAAGAATGAAACTCGAAGTCAAAGGTCCGCTTGCTACCCCGCCGGAGTCGAACGCTATCGCGGTGTATACGGGCGGTACGAAAAACGCAAGCCCCAAAGACAGCAGATAACCGGGGATGAGATAGAATAAGATATTGAACTTGAAGTGCGCCCTTATAAGCGACAGCGCGATAGAAACGCCTACGCCCACCGAAAGAGCGATCATCATCGATTTTTTGCTTACGGTTTTATCCGTAACTTCTTCGACCTGTTTATTGAGGACGTGTACCGCCGGTTCGGCGAGAACTACAACCAGGCCGAGAATAAAGCCTATCAGCGTTATAGCCCATACGGGTAAATCGGCAAGGCATTGACCTATTCTGTAACCGACTGGCATAAAGCCGACCGAAACGGCGGTCAGGAAAATCAGAAGCCCTATGAAAGTAAAGCCTACGCCCACGCCTATTTTGGCGAGTTTCTTTTTCGGAAGGTGTAGGCAGGTGAACTGCAAAACCGCGAAGAACGCGACTATTAAAACGAGCGCGACGGCGACTTCTTTCGCGGTGCGGAGAAACGTCGAACCGACGGCTGAAAGATCTATCGCGTAAGAGCCGAGATCTATCTCGGACGCTTTACCGTTCGAAAACACTCCGAGAATCATTACGGCAAGGATAGGGCCGATAGAGCAGAGCGATACGAGGCCGAATGAATTTTCGCCCTGATTTTTACCGCCGAGCGTAGAAGCGATACCTATGCCGAGAGCCATTATAAAAGGAACGGTGATAGGGCCGGTCGTAACGCCGCCCGAATCGAATGCGAGCGCGAGGAAATCGGAATTACCGGTTACGACGAGAAGCGAAGCAAACGCGAACATACACGAATAGAAGAAAAACAACATCATCGAAAGTTGCAGTTTGCATACGATTTTAATTACAGCGAGCAGCAGGAAAAGCCCTACTCCCAGCCCTACGCTTACAATAAGAACGGTCGGGTTTATTCTGCCGCTTATCTGCGTGGCGAGAACGGATAAGTCGGGCTCTGCGACGGTTATCAATACTCCCATTAAGAAACATACGCCGAGAAGAAGCCCTATTTTTTTGAGTTTCGACAGTCCCGCACCGATATGGTCGCCCATAGGCATCATCGCGAGATCCGCGCCGAGTGAGAAAAGCCCCATACCTATAACGAGCGCGATCGCCGAAACTATAAACGTAACAAGTTCGGAATCCGTGAGGTTTATAAGGGGCGTAAAGTGGAGTATTACGACTATAAGCGCCACGGGAAGAACCGAGATTAACGCTTCTTTGATTTTGTTAAGCAAAGCCGAAAACACGCTGAACTCTCCTTATTTTACTTGATTGTTATATATAATAGCATAAAACCCGCTTTTATGCAAACGAAATGCCGGCAAAAAACGGAGTGAAAATTTTCGCGGGAAAGAGCGATACGGATTAAATTCCTTTTCGACGAGAATCGACTTCGGAAAAATTATTTTCGTTCTAAACCTTAAAACGCGGTCATAGGATATAGCAGTAACGAAAAAAAGGAGCGACAAAATGAACGACGGAAGGGAATATTCTGAAATGTTGAAGACTATGGCTTCTTCGTGCGACGTGGTGGTGAAGCCCGCCGGAAGGGCAAGGAAGAAGAAAGACGTAAAAGAGGTAAAAGAAGAAATCGTAACGAAAGTCAACGACGAGATTGCCGCAGGCGAAGTAAAAGCGGCGGATGAATTGCCGTTTGCCGAAGAAGCCTTCGGCGATGAAGAAATAATCGAAAGACCGAAAAAACGATTTTCGTTTTTCGGAAAGAAAAGGGCGGGAAGAAAGGAAAAACCCGTCGGAGAAAAGAGTAAATCGGGCTTTGATATAGTTTACGCCGAGGGCATAGCCGCTTTCGCGCTGGTCGTGGCGATCCTTCTGACGAATATATTCTGGGAAAACAGCGGAATGAATACTTTTTTCAGAAAAGCGTTTTCGCCCGCGCAGGTTGCGACCGACGTCCGTTCGTATAACAGTTTCAACGCGCAAAGTCCGTCCTCCTCTCTCGACGGCAAAATCGAAGACGGCGTTATGACTTTTTCGGGCAAAGGCGCGCTTTACCCCGTATGCGACGGCAAGGTCGTTTCGGTTAAGCAATCCGACGACGGCAAGTACGAAATAACGATCGCGCACAGCGGATCGTTCAAAACCGTGATAAGCGGAGCCGACTATTCGTACTGCGACGAAAACGAAGAAGTTTTCAAATACATACCCGTTTGCTACTTAAACGGCGGCGAGGCGAAAGTTTATATGTACGACGACGACGCGCTCGTAACGAATTACGTGCTTGAAAACGGGTCTATAATCTGGTCCGTATGACGTTTTCGCTGCACCCCTTATTTTATATTTTCGGATTATACTTTGCTTTCACGGGCAAAGTATTTTCTTTTCTGACGATAACGTTCTGCGCCGTGGCTCACGAGTTCGGGCACGCTCTCGCCGCCGAAAGACGCGGTTATAAATTAAAAAAAATAACGCTGATGCCGTACGGCGCGGTGATAAGCGGCGAAACGGGCGGAATGACCGCCGCGGACGAAATATACACCGTAATTTTCGGTCCTCTCGTCAACCTTTTTACGGGGCTTTTCATACTCGCGCTGTGGTGGCTGTTCCCTATGACGTACCCATACACCGAACTCGCCGCCACGGCGAATTTTTCGCTGTTTTTCGTGAATTTATTGCCCGCGTTTCCGCTTGACGGCGGAAGACTTTTGCTGTGTCTTTTAACAAAACCGCTCGGCAGAAAAAAGGCGATGTTCCTGACCAGGGCGATCGGCGTTTTGCTGTCCGTTTCGCTTTTCGGATTATTCGTCTGTTCGTGCTTTTCTTCCGTGAATTTTTCGCTTGCGTTTTTCGGCGCGTTTTTACTTTCCGGAGCGTTGGAGAAAAGGCCCGACGACAGATATATCCGCCTTATAGAGCAACTTTCCGCAGAGAGCGTAAAAAAGGCGAGAACGATAAAACGGCTTGCCGTAAAGCAGGGGTTTACGGTGAAAGACCTTTACGCCGTCATGGACGGCGCGAGTTTATACGAAATCGAAATCTACTCTCAAAGCGGAAAATTATTAAGAAAACTGCCCCCGGGGGAACTGTGCGAAGAATTAAAAACGAAGACGTTGAAAGAGCCGCTTTGACGCGGCTCTTTTCGTCTTTGTAAAAGTTTGCCTCGGGCGTAGCCATTAGAGATTTGAACTAATCAAGTTTTAACGACGCAAAATTTGTAAAATCATCGTTAAACTCTCTTGTAATACAATAA
>FR898435.1:7562-15264 GCA_000437515.1 Acidiphilium sp. CAG:727
ATAAAGTATGACTGCGTTCGTTTGCCTTGATTTTTCTAAATTTTTCGCCGTTAAAATGCCTTGCACCTTAAAGCCGTATTTTTTAGGCAGTTTTGGTGAAGATTTGCGACGACGTATACAAATACTTCTAGCAAAGATTTGCCGAAACGGGCAAAAAAGACGGCTTTAAGGCTCGATTAGTTCAAATTTCTAATGGCTAAGCCGCAAGCAGAACGAAGTATTAGTCAAAAATACGTCGTCAGACCATGGTTCGTATTATTCTTGTCTGGCATAATCGCTTAAAAGCAGAAAAATTTTTGCAAACGGCATGCCGTTTGCCACACAAAGAAACTTTGTCTGGCGATTCGCTTAATTGCAATTTCAAATCGATAAAAAATTAAAAAAAGAAAAAATAAATTTAAAATCGGAAATAAAAATTTCACTTAAAGGAGATAGATTGTGAAAAAATCACTTTTCAAACGTATCATCGGGTTCGGGCTTGCATGCATCGCCGCAATATCTATGGCGGCATGCGGCGGTAACGGCAATAAAGACGGCTCGAAAAAAGAAGATCCTACCAAAACAACGCTTAACGTTTTTACTTACGGTGCCGGATATGGCGACAAGTGGTTTACCCGTCTTGCAAACGCTTTTGAAAAAGCGTTTGCAAACGTTTCGTTTGAAGACGGAAAAACGGGGGTTCTTGTTAACCACACGCCCGATATGAGGCAGTTCAACGCCGCGCAGATTCAGAAATCGGAATTCGATATTTTCTTCTTCGAAAACGAACATTATTATAAGTACATCGACGTTCTGGAAGATCTCACCGATATAGTTAATTCGAAAGCGTCGGCTGACGATACGCTTACCGTTCTTGAAAAACTCGACTCACAGCAAATCAATTATTACGGAGCGAAAAAAGATAACGCTACGCATTATTATGCGTTACCTTCGTACTTCGGCAACTACGGAATAATCTACAACAAGGACCTTTTTGACAAGAAGGGGTATTATCTCGCGGCGGATAAGTCCAACGGTGCGATTATCGGCAGTAACAAAAACGCCAAGAAAACAAACGGTCCCGACGGCGTAGAGGGAACTCCCGACGACGGACTGCCCACGACGTACGAAGAATTCTTCACGCTTTGCGATGAAATTTTCAACGCGAACGATACTCCCGTATGCTGGCCCGGCGAATACAGACAACACCACCTCGGAAACCTTATGGATAACCTTATTTCCGATTACGAGGGTGTTGAACAAATGCGCATAAACTATGATTTTGACGGCACGATTGCCAAAGATCTTGTTGTTTTGGATGCAAACGGTAAAATTACCAAAGACAGCAACGGCAATATAGTTACCGAAGAAAAAGCGATCAATTCGTCGAACGGTTACGACGTTGCTCGTCAGATCGGTAAGCTCTATGCAATGCAGTTTATCGAAAAACTTATCACCAACGTTAACTATTACAATAAAGATGCATTCACTGGTTCGTTTACTCATACCGACAACCAGGAATTATTCCTTATGGCGGGAACCGATGATTTCGGAACCGGCTTAAACGGCGACAAGGCGATCGCTATGCTTATCGACGGCCCGTGGTGGCAGGAAGAATCGGCCGGCGTATTTACCGAAATGGAAAAAGCAGGTTCTCAGTATGCAAGAACCAACCGTAATTTCGGCTGGATGCCGCTCCCCAAGGCTACTGCCGATAAGGTAGGACAGGGCAACGTTTATTCTGACTATCTTAACGCTTTCGTATGCGTTAAGGGCGGCCTTTCCGAAGGTGTTAAAAAGGCTGCGTTGGAATTCGTAAAATTCTCCTGCACCGACGCAATGTTAAGGGACTTCACCGTTACGACGGGTGCGCCCAAAGCGTACAAATACGATATGGGAAGCGATATGAACAAGCTTTCGTCGTTTTCCAAAGACGTTATAAACTACGTTACCAACTCGAAAATTATCTACAAATTCTCTTCGAGCAATTTCTACAACGCAAATATAGCAAACCTCCAGTATGACGTCGTTTATTCGGCGAAAGTAAACGGTTCGCTTTACAAGAACGTTGTAGACGGAATAAAAGAAGGCGGGGCGACCGGAACGTCATATTTTGAATCGTTCAACGATTACTTCAAAAAATATTCGTTCTGGAAATAATTTTGAATTTGAAAGCGGTTCGGGCAGGGCGGATACCTTGCCCGAATCGGCGGTACTTTAGTTTTTTATATTGTTCTTATCGGGGATTGAATGATGGAAAAATTAAAATTAAAATCATTTAAAAGCGCAAAAAGTTTTTGGTTTTACGTTGCTATTTTAGCGTTGCCGGTACTTCAGTTTTGTGTATTTTATATCGCGGTAAACATTAACTCGTTTATTCTTGCGTTCAGAAAAATCACGCTTGACGCAGAAACGAAAAAATATATATTTTCCTGGACGTTTGATAACTTTAAAAATTGGTTTGCTGACAAAAATGAGTTTTTGCAACTTACCCAAACGCTTCTGATTTCTCTTAAGTCGTATGTGATATCGCTTGTAATAGGCGTTCCGCTCGGCTTACTTTTTGCATACTACATTTTCAAAAAATTACCGGGCGCCATGTTTTTCCGGTTTATGTTGTTTATGCCGTCAATCATAGCGAGCATAGTTCTCGTTTCGATTTTCAAGTACTTTACCGACTACGTCGTTCCCGAAATTTTAAACTTTTTCCATATAGAACTCAAAGGAGCGTTGTTATCTGAAAAAAGTACGAGGTACGCGACGGTTATGTTTTATAATCTGTTCGTAAGTTTTGGCACTACCGTTTTGCTTTATTCAAACAAAATGGCAAACATTTCGCCCGAAATAATCGAAGCCGCTCAGCTTGATGGAGTAAGCCCCCCGCGCGAATTTTTCAGCATTGTTCTTCCACAAACTTTTTCGACTTTGTCGATCTTTTTAGTTACGGGCATTGCGGGTATTTTTACAAACGAGATAAACAACTTTTCGTTTTTCAACTATTACTGGAAACCCGACACGGCAACTTTGGGCTTTTTGATGTATTTCAGAACGCAGAAGGCAAAGGGCGATATTTCGCAATATCCGCCGCTTGCGGCGCTCGGACTTATGATGTCCGCCGTGGCGATTCCTCTTACGTTTTTAGTGCGTTGCTTCCTGAATAAAATAGGACCGAGCGAAGATTAAGGGCGGAGGTGCGAATATGAAAACATATAAAAGGCGCTTAAAAAGCAGATTATCGCCTCTTACCGTCGTAATGCTTATCATTCTTGTTTTATACTGCGCTTTTTTGTTAGGCATGCTTTTATGGGCGGTGCTTACCGCGTTTAAAGAACCGCTTGCATTCAACCGTAATAAGGTAGGACTTCCCAACCCATGGTATTTTAAAAACATACCTTACGTTTTAAAAAATGCCGAAATACGGAAAGAACAGGGCGTTGTGCCTTTCGGCGAAATAGTCTGGAACTCGATTTTATACTCGGTAGGCTGCGCGCTTGTAAACACGTTTGTTACCGCCGTGGTGGCTTACGCGTGTTCAAAGTATAAATGTGCTTTCTCTAAATTCTTATACGGGCTTGTTCTCGTGGTAATGGTAATTCCCGTGGTAGGTAATCAGACCTCTGAAATTCAGATGTCGATGAACCTCGGGCTATATGATAAAATGATCGGCATGCTCGTAATGCGTGCGAGTTTTTTGGGTATATACTTCCTTGTGTTTTACGACATGTTCCGCGCTGTACCCGCGGCTCTTAGCGAAGCCGCCGAAATCGACGGTGCAAACGACGCGCAGATTATGTTGAAAATATTCTTCCCTATAGCAAGCAACACGTTCCTTACCATATTGCTTATAAACTTTATAGGTTACTGGAACAACTATCAGGTTCCTATGGTTTACGTTCCTAATCATCCGACGCTTGCCGAATACGTATTTAAGATTACCACGTTTTCTAAATATCCGTTCAGCAAAGCGCCTGTGCGACTTGCAACTTCGCTTATTTTACTTCTTCCTGTGGTCGTGTTGTTCTGCTTTACGCATAAGCGGCTGTTAGGCAACCTGTCGATAGGCGGCGTCAAAGGCTGAAAACAAAAAAACACAGAAAAAAAATAAAAGGGGAATGAGAATGAGACGCAGATTAACGATGATTTTTATCCTTTTGTGCGTGGCGATCTGTTCTACGGTTGTGGTTTTTGCCGTAAGCGCGAACGCCGCCGTGTGGAGCGACGTTGATATTGCCGGAGTTTACGCTTACGGCGATACTTTCGACGTTCCCGAACGCACTTTGACCGTCGGTTCAAACACAGTCAAAGCACTTCACACCGTGACGTACCCGGGCGGCGATGTCGTTCGCGGAAAAGCGGTAAAACTCAGCGAAACGGGTAATTATACCGTGCGCTACTATGCAAGTATAGGTAAAGAACAGTATTCTGCCGAAAAAAGTTTTACCGTTCAGGGTTTCGGTTACGGGGTTAATAGCGCTGAAAGTTCGGTGGCTTATGGTCGCTATACCGAATTCGGCGCGGATTCCACGGGGCTTAAAGTAAAACTCGCAAACGGAGATAAACTTACTTTCACAAAACTAATAAACGTTGCTGCTCTTACGCAAAGCGACGCGCTTCTCAAGTTCTTTATAACACCCGAACATCAAGGCGCAGCCGACTTTAACAAACTTACGTTTACTCTCACCGACTCGGTCGACAGTTCGAAATATTTAAGAATCGACGTTAACCGCGGTCAGTTTTCCTCCGGCGGCGTAGGCGTTTCGTGGGTTATGGCAGGCGGTAACGGTCAGGATATGGTCGGTTATGAAAAAGGCAAAAAACTGCATGTAAACGACGATGTAGGCACGGCTCTTTACATTTCGTTTGTGGCTCAGAACAACTCGGGCGACGGTTGGTCCGGCCCTGCGTTTAACGTAAAACCCGATTTGCGTTACGGCACGATATCTTTCGATTATAATTCAAAAATCGTTTATGCCAATTCGGATATAGTGTCCGATCTCGACAGTTCGGACTATTATAAAGATTTATGGCGCGGCTGGTCGTCGGATAAAGCAAGACTTACGGTAAGCGCAAGCGGGTACTCAAGTTCGACCGCGAATTTCTGCATTACCGAAATATTCGGCATGTCGGCGGATGAATTAAGAAATAACAATTTTATCGACGACGAAGCTCCGGTGATCACCGTCGACAGTGACTATGCAGAAATGCCTCGCGCCGAAGTGGACAGAGCGTATTCTGTTCCCACAGCCAAAGCATACGACGATTACGCAGGCGCTTGCGAGGTTACAACGGAAGTTGTTTACGGTTATCATAGCGAAGAACCTGTTTCGGTAAGCCTTTTAAACGGATCGTTCGTTCCCGACAGAACGGGCACGTACGCTATAGTTTATACGGCTAAAGACGGTTTCGGCAATATCGGAAGAAAATCACTTTTTGTTCAGGCGGTTAAATCTGTTCCCGAAATAGTGATTACGCCTCCGTCCGTTTCATCGAGCGTTGAACTCGGCACTTACGTTGAAATTCCCGAACCGGTCGTAAGCGGCGGCAGCGGAAAAATCAATATTGTAACCTCGGTTGTTTTCGGCGGCGAACGCACCGCTGTAAATGGCGGCTTCCGTCCCGAAACCGAAGGCGAGTACACGGTGGAATTTGCAGCGACCGACTATATAGGAAAAACGCAGACAGTCTCCCTTACCGTCGATGCGACGAGGGGCGAAAAACCGATGTTTGTCGACAGCGTTAATTTGCCGCCCGTATATATAAACGGTGGCAGATATATCCTTCCCGAACTTTATGCAAACGATTACACGTCGGGCAGCTTAAAGCGCGCGCTTTGCGACGTTAAAGTCGTGGATGCGAACGGCGAAAAGATTTATAAAGCGGGCAGCGAATACATTCCCGCAGTCAATAGTAACGGCGATATTGCCGAAATAACTTATTACTCGGGCAGTGCGGTATATCCCGCGTTCAACGTTCCCGTAATCATCGGAAGAACGGACAACACGGTATACATGTCCAACTACGTTTACGGCAAAGATATTAACGTAACCACTCGTGACGAAAACAACGCGTTATACACCACGGGGCTTGCGGTTATACCCGGTTCGGGAGATGCAGGCTGGATTTTTGCAAACGCATTACTTAAGAACGAGGCTTCGGTTGCCGTAAGCACGCTTGCAGGTAAAACCAATTTCGGTGCGTTTGAATTTTCGTTAATCGACGCGTCAAGCGGAAAGAAAATCACCGTTACCGCAACGATCGGCTCGGCAAAAGTAACGTTTACGCATGGCGCCGAAAGTTATACCTTAGGTTCGTCTGTTAAAAACGGGGGCAAACTTAAAATAGCGTATGGCAACGGAAAACTAAACGTAGTGTGCAACGATTCTACGGTTATGTCTGTTCCTCTTACCGTATACGATAACGGCGATGAATTCGACGGATTTACGTCCGATAAAGTTTATATCGGCGTAACTACTAAGGATAATAAGGCGGACAGCCGTTATATGGTTTTAACTGTAAACGAAAACGCTCTTTCATACAGAAACCAGGATAACAGCGCGCCTTCGTTCAGCATATCGGGCGACTATGGCGGAAAACAAAAAGTTAACTCCGAATACGTTATAAAACGCGGTATTTGCAGCGACGTATTCGCTCCCGAATCAAACGGAACTCTTTCCGTTACGGCTCCCGACGGAACTATAATGAAGGATAAAAACGGAAAAGTTTTAAAAGATGTTCCGATCGACGAAGAATACGTTATAACGCTTAATCAATACGGAAAATACACTGTTTCATACGCTATCTCGGAGGTAGGCTGGGTCGGCAACCGCAACAAACCAAACATAACCGTTACCGTGCCCGATGAGGAAGTGCCGGTTATAAAATTTACAAAAGTTCCGTCTGCTACGGCGGCTGTCGGCGACGTAATCGTAATGCCCGAGTACAAAGTTACCGATAACATTTCACCCGAAAGTGAAATCACGGTAAGGGCGTTCATCATAAACGCTCAGGGTAAGTTTATCGAACTTGTCGACGGAGCAAACGCAATCAGATGCGAAAATACGGGCAAGTATACCTTTATTGTGTATGCAACCGACGCGGCGGGCAACTCTTCGTCGCTGTGCTACGAAGTAAACGTAAGGTAAGGTGAAAAATATGAAAAAAAGCATATTCAAAGCTATTATTCTTTTGGTAACCGTTATATTTACGTTTTCGGCTTTTTCGGCTTGTAAAAACGATAATACCTCCAAAGACAGCGATGATGCAAAGACGGTTACCGACGTAAAAACTCATAAAGTTGAGGGCACTCTGCATGACATCAACGTCAATTATAACGAGCCCGTCGGCACACTTTCCGCAAACGGAAGAACCGAATACACTGTTGTGTCGGCTTCAGGGTACAGCGTTGCTTCAAAGTTTGTTTCCAAACATTTAAGCTCGGCGACAGGTGTGAATTTCCCCTTGGAATTTGCAGAAGAATGTAATCTATCCGCAGGTAAATATATCGTTTTCGGGCTTAATGAACTTATAAAATCGACGGTAACCGTTCCGGAGGCGGAAATTCTCGGCGATCAGGGTTACTACATTAAAACCGTGGGTGACGACGTGCTTGTATACTGCACGAGCGAAAATGGCGCGCAGCTTGCGGCTATAGCGCTTCTCCGTGCGCTCGTAGGTTACGATATGATGTCCGTAGACTGTGTTATTTACGAAAAATCGGGCGACG
>FR898435.1:15274-25988 GCA_000437515.1 Acidiphilium sp. CAG:727
GAAAAATCGGGCGACGTTTTGCCCGCAATCGAAATAGCCGAACGCCCCGATTACGAATTCCGTATAAACAGCAACGAAATGAAGGGCGACGCTAAATACGGTATGGGCTTCACGCAAAAATCGGGAATGCTTCAGACCGATACCGGCAATGTTCACAACCTTTACGATTTCTTCACGCAGGAAGACGTAAAAAATCACTGCAAATGGTTTTCAGAAGGCGCTATTGTGCAAAGATCTGCTGTCGGCGGCGGGCTGGAACGCGTCCGCATAGGTCAGCCGTGCTTTACCGCTCATGGCGATAAAGAAGAATATGAAGCGCTTTTGAACCACATGTCTGAACAAATCATTGACATTTTAAAAAATAAACCCGACGTTCTGAATATGCGCATATCGCAAAACGACGTACTGGGCGAAAACACGACGTGGAAATGCACTTGCGCGGCATGTAACGCAAGTTGCGATTATTACGGAACTCTGGGCGGGGCGATGATTTCGTTTGCGAACGACCTTGCAAAAAAGGTTAACGCATATATCGACGCTAACGAACCCGGCAGAATTTTTAATCTTGTAGTTCTTGCTTATCAGGAAGCTTTGCAAGCACCCGTTCAGCGCAAAAACGGCGAGTACGTTCTCGACGAAAAAGGCAAGGGTATTCCCGAAACTCGTTACGACTTCGATGAGCAAGGTAATAAAACTGTCGTGTTAGACGAAAACGGGCAACCCGAAAAACTCGTTTGCGGTCGTGGCGTGGCATATGAATTCGCTGCGTCCAAGGCAAACTGGATTCATTCGTTCTATGAAGCGGAAAACAGGGAATTCGCTTCGGCAATCGAAGCATGGGCAGGGCTCGGTTCGTCAAACCTTTATATCTGGTCTTATGAAATAAGTTATTATCAATATTTGTATCCTTACAACAACTATCACATATTGCTTGATAACTTCAAATACTTCAAGGAATTCGGCGGTAACTACATTTACCCCGAGGGCACGTGGGAAAACATGAATAACCCCGGCTTTGCCAAACTGCGCGACTATATCAACTCAAAGGGCATGTTCGACGTGAACTCCGATTATAACGAACTTGTAGATAAATTCTTCAAGTACTATTTCAGAGAAGCCGCGCCCGTCATGCGTAAATACTTCAACGAAGTACAGGTTAACTTAACCATCAACGAAAACATCACCGGCGGTCGAGTTCACTCTTACGGCTTGTCAGATAACCGCGTATGGCCGGAGGCTCTCGTAACGGGCTGGCTTAATTCTTTCGATGTTGCACAAAACGAGATTTTAAAATATAAAGATACCGATTTCGAATTATACGAAGCGCTTTCCAAGCATATTCTAATCGAATCTCTGTTCCCCAGATACGTTTTATGCACTAAATACGATAAATCGTTCAGCACAAGTCAGATTAAAGAAATGCGTAAATCGTTCCTTAAAGATTTTGAGGATCTGGGCAACACCACGCATCAGGAACACTTTGTTATTTCCGTTATTACTTCCGGCTGGAATCTGGACTAAGGGGGAACGATTATGAAAAACAGATTGTTAAAAATTGCTATTTCTTTAATCGCGGTAATATCGCTTGCCTTAGCATCGGCAACTTTGCTTATCGGTTGCGATAAAACGAAAGATAGTTCAGGCGATTCGTCCTCGTGCGGAGATAAAACCATCGTGAAGATTTCGGCTGAAACCGCGGCGGTTGCCGAGTTTGAAACCATAAAACTTTCCGCCACCGTAGAAAACGGCGATGAAACCGTAAAGTGGAGTACGAGTGACGGCTCGGTTGCCACGGTAGACCGGGACGGTCTTGTTCTCGGCGTAAAAACCGGCAGGTGTAACATTATCGCAATGTCGGGCAAAGCCATGGCGATCTGCGCTCTTACCGTAACCGACAGCGTTTACGCTCCCGTTATAAAAACAGCCGATAAAATCACCGTCGAAAGCGGAAACAGTTACGTTGGCAAAATCAGCGTTTTATTCAGGGGCGAGGACGTAACCGAAAGGGCTAAAATCGAATGGTCGTTAGCCGGCGGTTACGAACAGGTTTGCGACGTGGTAAAAGGCAACGGAACGGTTACTTTTGCCGCGAAATCTCTCGGCGAAGCGGTATATTACGTTTCGGCAACTTTTAACGGGATTTACGTTAATAAGAACGTATCGGTAAAGGTTATAGAACCCATAGCGACCGTTGTGCCCGACGGAGAAATCACGGTCGGTGACGACGGTTACGAATTGAAATTGTTCACCATAGCCGAAGCGGGGCGAACCGAAATGCCTTTAAGCTTTACGGCGTATCATGGCAGCAGCGTGGTTAAAAATGCGGTCATCAAATGGGATCTCGATTCCGAATGGTACGATCCCGACATTGCCGAAATTACGGGGGCAAACGGAAATTATATCGTTAAAAAGGTTTCCGCCGGTACGACCGACATTATCGGTGATTACCGCACGCCGAATGGCAAAAATATTACCGTTTCCATAAAAGTTATCGTCGAAAAGGCAGTTAAAACGCTTGATATCCGTCCGGAAATCGAGGTCGAAGATTTAAAGCCTGTAACGCTTCCCGACTCGTTTAACGAAAACGTTTTGTCGCTTACGTTAGACGGAGTAAACGTTTATTCTTCCGTGTCGGGCAAGAACATCGTTCTCAACAAGGATAAACTTCCAAAAACGGCAGATAAACTCGGCGCAAGAGAGATGATTTTGTCTACCGCCGACGTTGAATACACGTTTACAGCGGATATTTACACGCTTATAATAAGCAACAAAGCGGAATTCGATCAGATGCGCAGTCTTGCCCGCGCGAACGGCGACATAAGCAACACGGGCGTGCTTGACGGTTATTTTGTACTCAACGGAAATATTGAATATAACGCAGGTTTTGTTTCTCTTACAGACAGCGGCGAAATATGGACGATAAACAACAAACTCGGCGGCGCAGGCTGGAACGATCCGTCAAAATACGGCTTCAGGGGCGTATTCGACGGGCGCGGCTATAACGTAAACGGAATTTCCGTCAAAGCAGCTACGAGCGGCAGAGAAAGCGGCGGTATCTTCGGATTTACGGGTAACAACGCCGTTATCAAAAACGTTTCGTTCACGAACGCCGGCGTAGAGGAAAATAACGGGTTTATCTGTTCCTACGGCGGCGGACTTATAGAAAACGTCAATATAACTTTCGCAAAATTAGGCGCAGGCAACGAAAACAGGGATTTGTTCAGCACTAACGGCGATCCCAGAACCATGGGCGCGTTCTTCTCGTGCGGGGCTTCGGAATCTGCAAAGGTAAGGAACTGTTTTGTGGACGCAATAGGCGCGGATATCGCTTACGTTACCAATAAAGACAGATCCGATCTTGCAAACGTAGTTTTGGGAACAAGAACCAAAAACGTAGAAAATCTCGTTGTTGTATGTGACCATGCCCGCGCAGATAAAATCTTGACCGAAAGCGGTTCGTCTTATACCGCTACGTCTTATAGCGATTTTTCGACTTCTGTTCCGTTAAAGAGCATAATAAGCGAGTTCGATGAAGACATATGGTCGGTTATAAACGGCATACCGTTTGTTAAACACGCAATCGAAACTATCGACCTGCATCAGCAAATAGAATTCGTTCAGATTGCCGAAATGATTGCTTTAGGCGGCAGTTCGATTGTTAAGGTAAATACTCGTTACGCAGGCATTACAGCCGAAAATCTTTTTGGCGGCATCACGCTTGAAAACGGCGTAATCAGCGTACCGCAAGATGCCGGCGCCGGCAGTATTACGATAAATGCGATTTCCTATCTTAATGGTTCGCATGTAACCGTTGAAATCGAAATAGCCGATTCGCGTGACGTAACCATATCGCATGAAAGACAAATTGTCGAAACGACCGCAAGCGAAATCGATCTTTCGTTTGCAAACGAATACGTCGGAGAGAATGCGACCGTAAGTTATAACGGCGTAATACTCGGAAGCGGCGCTGTAAACAACGGCAAACTCACTGTGGATTTAACAAAAGCGGGTGCAACGGGCGAACTTATATTTGAAGTCGTATCGAAGAAGGGCGGTGTGTATTACACGTTCGGTTACAACGTTTTACTTGCAACAAAGATAATCCGCAAAGCGGAAGATCTCGACGTTTTGAAAATAAAAACAATCAACGCTTCGATTTACGGTTATTACGTTCTCGGTGCGGATATAGACGTGCAGAACGCAAAACTTTCGCAGAACTTAAGCGGTCAACCCGGTTATTGGGAAGGCGGTTTCGGATTCAGAGGTATTTTTGACGGTCGAAATCATACTATATCCAATTTTACTGCGGGCGCAAACGGCTTATTCGGTAATATAGGAAAGGGTGCAATAATAAAAGACGTTAATTTTATAAACGTAAGCTGTAATAACGACTATCTTTCCGCAGTGCTTGCAAGAACAATAATAGGTGCCGAAATAAACAATGTAACTATAGGTGTAATCGGTTTTGCGGGAACGACGTGTGACAGCGGACTTTTAGCGTCGAGATATACAGACGGCGCTATTATGAAAGACGTGAAAATCGACGCAAGCGAATGTACTGTTTATTCGTTATTCGGAAATCAGGTCGGTGACAAAGCTGACAACACCTACATTAGAGTCGAAATCAAAGTAAAATCGTACACAATGTTTGCAAATCAAGGTAAAGACGTAAACAGCAGTGATAAAACGATTGCTCCCGCAGGAGTGAACGTCGTCGTTGCATAAGGCAAAGCGAACAAAAGGTTCATACGCATTTTGCGTTGTAATATAAGATAACAAAGTTATCGAAAAATCGGAGGGAAAAATATGAAAAAACTCAAAGTACTGCTGGCGGTTCTTTGCATTGTTTTCGTTGCATGCGCCGTTATGGCATGCAGCGTCAAAGACAGTGGATCTGCCAAAACCGTGGTCAACGCACCCGTTATAAATTCAAAAGTTTATAACGGCGAAAAGCAGGCGGCGACCGTTGAAGCAAGCGACGCTTACACCGTTATCGAAAATAACGGCGGCGTAAACGCAGGCGAATATAACGTCGTGCTAAAACTCACCGACGAAAACGCTTACAAATGGAAAACACCGGACGAAGCCGACACAACTATGCTTACGCTTAAATTTGTCATTATAAAGGCGACAAACTCGGTAAGCGAGCTTACGCTTAACGGATGGAGAGCAGGTGAAACCGCAAACGTACCTGCGGCAAATGCGGAATTCGGCGAAGTAAAATTTGCTTACGCTACCGAACAAAACGGCACTTATACCGAAAACGTTCCCACGGCGGCAGGCACTTACTTTGTAAAGGCGTATGTAGAAGCGACCGAAAACTATGACGGCGCGGAAGCCGTAATTTCTTTTGAAATTACAAAAGCAAAGAATGAAAATGCCGTTACCGTTTCCGCCGAAGATGTTAAATACGGCGAAAACGTGATGCCTGTTGTAACCGCTAATGCAACTCATATTCCGGATGGCGCAGAGATAGTTTATACTTACGCTCTTACTTCCGACGGTGAATACGTTGCATGGGAAGCTATCGAAAAACGCGCAGGCGCATATTTCGTAAAAGCAACCGTTGCCGAAGACGACGATTATAAGGGAGCTTCCGCTATTGCCGGATTTGAAATGACAAAGGGCGACAACGCGATAAACGATTTCGAGATCGATCCCGTTACTTGTAAACAGAATATAGTTCTTAACGCAACCGCAACCGCGGGTACGGTCGTTACTTATAAATACGCAACCGCGGCTGACGGCGAATATATAGATATTCCCGCCGACGGTCTTGTTGCAGGTACTTATTATGTTAAGGCTTACACGGCAGGCAACAACAATTATGCCGCAGCCGAAAGTAATCCCGCAACGCTTACCGTAAACCACGCTTACGCATGGACTACCGACGCAAACGGTAACGATTACCTCGCTTGCGCCTGCGGCTCTGCCGAAAGATTCGTTTTCGATACGAGCGCAGAAGTACTTGAAAAAACCGAAAGCGGTTACTCGCTTAAACTTTACACCGCGGAAGACGAGGGCAAACCCAACAAAGTAACGTTCTCGTTCAAAGTAACGCTCGGAACAACCGTTATCGAAAATGCCGTTATGGCTTGGACTCAATCGACCGAAGGTATTGTTGAAATTACAGGCAGCGCCGAATATACCGTTAAAGCTCTCGCTATAGGCGAAACCGTTTTAACAGCTACTTACACCGCCGCGGATGGCAAAAAAGCGCACGTAACTATCAACGTAACCGTCGAAAGACTTACAAAAAAGGTTGAAGTCGCCCATGAAACAATCCTTGCCGATTTAGCGACCACCGAACTCGATCTTTCGTTCGCAAGCGCATATTTTACAGAAAACGCAAGTTTTGCTTATGGCGATAAAGTTCTCGGAAACGGCGCGTTAAACGGCGGTAAACTTACCGTAGATTTCAGCAAAATGACCGACGCGGGCCATCTTACGTTTGTCGCCACTACAGATAAAGACGGCGTGTACTATTCGTTCAACGTGAACGTTCTTTTGGCTACTAAGATTATTCGCGCGGTAAACGATCTCGACGTTGTAAAAGTAACTCAGACTAATATCGATAACAATACTTCGATTTACGGTTATTATGTTCTTGCTAACGATATAAACGTAAAATGGAGTAAGACTATGATGGCAAGTTTGACTTACAATGGTACTGTAAAGAATTGGGATGCAAATTTCGGTTTCCGCGGCACGTTCGACGGTCTCGGTCACACGATATCCGGTTTTGCGGTTAGTACGAATGGTATGTTCGGACATGTCGGCAAAGGGGCAGTTATTAAAAACGTCAAGTTTGATAAGTTCAAATATAACGGACATTATAACGGCGGATTGTTCGGCGGTACGGTAAGGGGTGCTGAAATAACCGACGTTACCCTTAGCAACGTAGAATATACGATGCCTACAAAAGATCCTGAAAGTATGGGATTTTTTGCCGGAAGATTTATGCAAGATAACAAGTTGACCAACGTAAAGATAGATGCAAGCAATTGTGATGTTTACTCTGTTTTCGGTCGTAACATATCTAATAACGCTTACACTAATGTTGAAGTCAAAGTAAAATCGTTTACTATGTTGGGATATAACGGCGATGCCATGAGCGACGAAACAATGTTGCGTAAATTGGAAGGCGTAACCGTTATAACTGCGGATACAACCTCCGAAGCATAATTATACAGTAACAAAACAAAAAGCGTTGCCGTTGCCGAACGAATATCGGCGACGGCAATAGCCTATAAAAAACTTTTATTAAACCTTTTATTATGAAACTGAACTTTGAAGAATACAAAAGCAAGGTCTATGCCTGTTGGACGGGTAAAAACATAGGCGGCACGATAGGCGGTCCTTACGAGGGCAAGCGAGAAATTTTAAACGTAACGGGTTTTACCACTAAGCCGGGCGAAGCTCTGCCTAACGACGATCTCGATCTGCAACTTGTATGGCTGCACGCGGTCGAATCCGAGGGAGCAAAAAACATTACAGCCGAGGTGCTCGGCGAGTATTGGCTGTCGTTTATAAGCGGATATTGGAACGAATACGGTATTGCGCACGAAAATATGTTAAGAGGCATTATTCCGCCTCTTTGCGGCGATTTCGATAACGCCTGGAAACATTCCAACGGCGCATGGATTCGTACGGAAATCTGGGCGACTCTTGCGCCCGGTTATCCCGATCTTGCCGTTCGTTTTGCCATAGAGGACGCAAAAGTCGATCACGGCTTGGGCGAGGGCACTTATGCTGCTGCGTTCGTCGCCGCAATCGAAAGCGCGGCGTTTGTCGTTTCCGACGTAAACGAACTTATTGAAATAGGTTTGTCAAAAATTCCCGAAAACTGCCGGATGGCTGAGACCGTCCGTCTTGTAATAAAGTGTTTTAACGAGGGTAAAACGGCTATAGAAACAAGAAATATCGTTCAAAAAGCAAACGCGGATATCGGCGATGGTTGGTTTCAGGCTCCGTCCAACGTAGGTTTTGTAGTAATCGGATTGCTTTACGGAGAGGGTGATTTTAAAAAGTCCGTGCTTACCGCGCTTAACTGCGGTGACGATACCGACTGCACGGCAGGTACAATCGGCTCGATAATGGGCATTATTTACGGCGAAAAGGGGTTACCCAAAGACTGGTGCGAATATATCGGTGACAAAATAGTTACAGGCACTATAAACCCGTGCATTGCTTTTCCGTCGGTAAAATCCTGCAAGGAGTTAACCGAAAGAGTTTGTTCGCTCGCGCCCGCCGTTTTGCGCCCTAATTCTACTAACGCTTTGAGCGTGGAATTATGCGATAAAACCGAGCTTTCTTCAGACGAAAAAGCCACGTTGCATTTACCCTACGGTAAAGCGGAAGAAACCGACGGCATGCGCGCCTCACTTTTTTCGCTTAAAGAAAACGCGTTTTCTAAAAAAATCGGCTGTATTACGGTTGTTTTAACTTACGAACGCGGTTTGAAAATCACGCCGAACGAGGAAAAGACGATATCGCTTAAAGTTATAAACAACGTAAAAGCGTACGGCAATCTTCCGCACACGGCAAGATTTAAACTTTGGCTGCCCGACGGCTTTACGGCGGATAAATCGTCGTTCGACGTTTTTGTGCCGCACTGGACGCCGTTTACGCTCGATTGCGCGTCCGACGAAGTCAAAATAAAAATCAAAGCGGGTGAAGAAATCGACGCGCTGAATGAAATTCTTATAGAAACAAGCGTAAACGGCAGATATACAAAAGGGTATATCTCGCTCGTGTTCATTGCTGCAATATAATCCGATAAACATAGGGATTTATGAAAAAATCGTTTATTTACCCTTGGACGAAAGACCTTGCAATTATGATTTTTGCGGATTCATGGTGCAACATAACAAAGAAATAGACTTTGTAAGACCAAAAAGTCTGATTTAGGCTAAAAAAAACGCCTGCGGATTATCATGCGGTTAAAAACTTTTTATCGAGCGAATGCGCCGACGCCGATTATCTTATTTTAGCCGTAGATATGCTTTTATATGGCGGAATCGTTCCGTCAAGACTACATTTTCTTTCGTAGGAAGAAATATTTTCAAGGGTAGATTTTATCAAAACGTTAAAAGAAATCAACCCGAAATTAAAAATCTTTGCGTTTTCGCTCGTCACGCGTTGCCCGACCTATTCGAGCGGTGCGATTTTGCTTTTATAAGGAAAAAACACAACATTTTTTGAATTTTCCCCACCTTTTTGGGGGTTGGGTGGGTGACAAGCGGCACTTCGAGCCATATACTTTTGATGATGATATAGTGTCGATATATTTTAGAAAATATATCTTAATGCTTTGTTGTATAAATCACCATATCACAGCAACGAGAGATTTTCAAGAATCGATGACAAAAATTTCTCGGCAAACCGAGGGCGAACCTCGCCCGAAAACGACATCAAAGGAAGGAACGTAATATGAAACAAACATTGACAAAAACAAGACTATCGATGATGCTTCTTGTGGTATGTTTTGCGCTTGTGCTCGGCATAGTGTTTGCAAACCCTGTGGACACAGCGCGCGCGGAAGAGACAGACACGCGCATTGTAGTCAGCACTATCACCGCAACTTCAAACATCGACGACATTATAGGCTTCGGAAAAAGCGTAAAAAGTCCGTCTTTTAATATAGAGGAAGACGTACCGGCGCAGTTCCAAACCCAGTACAACTGGAAAAAGAAGACCGCGGCTGGCGACTGGGAAAGTTATACGAATGCAACGTTTATGGAAGGGACTTATAGATATAGAACTCAAATTCGTATCGATAGAGACAGCGGCGGGGCGACAACCCACGTGCTTGACAAAAACGGCATTACCGTCACGGTAAACGGCAAAAAATGGGACAATTCCACCCCTGAAATTTATGCTGAGTATTCGTTCGCTTGGGTTGAGTCGGAAGAATATCCCGTCACAGTCCCGGCAGGCACGCCGCTGGATTTTGTTAAAGACAATAAATGGAATATCGACAGTACTTATATCAACCAAGCGATAACTGCGTTTTCGGTGGCGGACGGCGCGGCAGGCGGCACAAAACCTTACACGTTCTCAAAGGTTTCCGGCCCCGAGTGGATTAACGTTGCGGCAGACGGCACGGTTTCGGGGACACCGACCGTTTTGGGCGCAAACGCAGACCTTGTGATTAAGGTCACGGACAACGCGGCGGAACCCGCCACAAAGGAAATCACCCTGCGTGTCGGCAACACGTACGTACTCCCCGCAGACCGCGAAGTAATCAGCGTAATCAAGGCAACTTCAAACATCGGTGAAATATTAGGTTATGGAAAACGCGTAGTTAAACCGTCGTTCACTTTTACGGAAGGCACGCAGGCAAATTTTCCCTATTCCATGGGTCACTGGTATAAGAAAGAAGGAACAGAGTGGAAAAGATATAAAGAAGCGACGTTTACGGAAGGAACTTATATGTATGGTAACCAGCTTCGCGTCGATGACGAAGCAGGAAGGACTCACGTATTAAACAAAGACGGCGTATCCGTTTATATCGACGATGTGTTGTGCGCGGACAATCAAAAACCCGAGATTTATGACACTTATTCATTAATATACGTTGACACCGCTGAACATGAAGTTGTCAAAGCAGTAAACGACGAGCTTGTGCCCGTTACCGACCTTGAAAAAGTGTTCAACGAAACGGCGCAAGAGCCGACCTTTGGCGGAACGCTTGTCAGGGACACCGACTTCG
>FR898436.1:0-5495 GCA_000437515.1 Acidiphilium sp. CAG:727
CAGCCGCCCCGACCATTATTGCGGAGATTGCCGCAATAATGGTCGGGGCGGAAAACGTTATGGTATTTATCGCGGGTAATCGGTTGCGTTTTGCGGCGAAATTTGCTACAATATAGGCGTTATGAAATTCGTTGAAGTTACCGTTTCTACGGCAAGCGACGCGCAGGAACTCGTCGCGGATATTATGTGGAGTTACACTAATTACGGCGTTGCCATAAGCGACGCGCTCGACGTTAAAGAACTCGTCGAAAACAGGCGCGACACCTGGGACTATATAGACGAAAAAGTCCTTGAAGAAATGAACGCCGACGTTACGCTCGTAAAGGCGTATATCGCGCTCGACGTGGCGGACGAAACTATCGCCAAGATAGAAAACGACCTTGCCGGACTTAAAAAACGTTCGGAAGGGTTTATCGGAACGGGAAGTCTGGAACTCGTAAAAAGAACGGTAGACGGCGACGACTGGATAGAGATATGGCGCAAGCACTATAAACCCATGAAATTCGGCAATATAGTCGTTTGCCCCGCCTGGATAAAGTACGACGAAAAACCGGGCGAAACGAAAATTTTAATCGACAGCAATATGGCGTTCGGAACCGGCGAACACGAAACCACGTCTATGGTGCTTGAAATGATGCAGGAGTATATAGCCGACGCGGAAACGGTTATCGACGTAGGCACGGGCAGCGGAATTTTAGGCATAGCCGCCGCCAAACTCGGCGCGAAAAAGGTATTTATGACCGATATAGATTACGTAGCCGTGAAAACCGCCTCGCATAACGCCGAAATGAACGGGGTTAAAGAGAAGTGCGAAGTCTGCCTTAACGATCTTCTTAAAGAAAAGCAAGTAAAGGGCGAACTCGTGCTTGCCAACATTACGGCGGACGTGTTGTTGATTTTGTCGCGCGATATAGTAAACCACGTCGATAAAAACGGCGTGATGATTATGAGCGGAATTATCAAAGGCAGGGTAGACGAAGTCGTAGAAAGGTATACTTCGCTCGGCTTTACGCTCGAAAAGAGAAAGGACAAAGGCGAATGGATAGCGATCGCGATGAGAAAAATATGAAAGCGGTAGTATTTACGCTCGGTTGCAAGGTCAACAGTTGCGAAAGCGCGTCGCTCGTAAACGGGTTGCAGAGTATCGGCTACGAAACGAGCGACGAACTCTCTTACGCCGATTTGTATATCATAAACACCTGCGCCGTTACCGCCGAAGCGGAAAAGAAATCTCGTCAGGCGATAGCGCGGGCGAGAAAATTCAACCCCGACTGCAAGATAATAGTTACGGGGTGCGCTTCCGAAAAAGCGCCGAAAGATTTTCTTGCAAAAAACAACGTAACGCTCGTAACGGGCGCGAAGTCGAAAGACAAGATTTTGTCTATGCTTTCCGAAAGCGGGGAAAGGCTCGAAGAAAAAGACGAGTATTACGAAGAATATCTGCCCGCTAAAACGGACAGAGAAAGGGCGTTTATAAAAGTGCAGGACGGTTGCGATAATTTTTGCAGTTACTGCATTATACCCTATCTGCGCGGCAGGTCGCGGTCGAGAAAAGCCGAAAACGTAGTAAAAGAAATCGAGTATCTCGCGCCGTGCGAATCGGTTATTACGGGCATAAATCTGTCGGCTTACGACAAAAAGGGCAACGGGCTTAAAGGGCTTATAGGCGAACTTACGAACGTTGATTGCAGAATAAGGCTCGGCTCGCTCGAAGTAAACGTTATAACTCCCGAATTTTTACAAAGTCTTAAAAAATTAAAGGACTTCGCCCCGCATTTTCACCTTTCGTTGCAGTCGGGTAGCAACGCCGTTCTTAAAAGCATGAACCGCCACTACACGAGGGAAGAATTTCTCGAAAAATGTAAACTCATACGCGAATATTTCCCGACGGCGGCAATCACTACGGATATTATAGTCGGTTACTCGACGGAAAGCGAAAAAGACTTCGAAGACAGCGTTGATTTAGCCGAAAAAGCGGAGTTTGCGGATATACATTGCTTCCCGTATTCTGTGCGAAGCGGAACGGTCGGGGCGAAACTCAAAGAGTTGCCCACGGAAGTCAAAAACGAGCGTATGAAACGCCTTACCGAAGTTAAAAACAAACTTAAAAACGCCTTTATAGAGCGAAACATCGGTATTATCGGCGAATTTATCCCCGAAGAAAAAGACGACGGATATTCAGTTGGTTACACCGGCAATTACATACGCTGTTACGTTAAAGGCGATGCGGGGAGAGGTAAGTTCAGGGTGAAACTTATCCGCCCGTTCAAAGACGGCGCGCTTGCCGAAATTGCGAAATAAAATCAAACGAAAACGCCCCTGCGGAGAAATCTTTCCGATTTCCCCGCAGGGGCGGTATTTTTGTAAGTCAATACATATACGAAACGTCGGTAACTTCATTCCAGATATCTTTTAATAATCTGCTTCCGATATGCGATTCGTTTATAAAATCGTTTTTCGACGTAAATTCTTGTTCCATTTCGTCCGAGCAAAAAACGATGGTATCGTCGCCCCTTATAAAAACTTCGTATAGCGTTCCGTCGTGTTTGAAAAGCATTTCGCTATACATATAAAGGGCTTCGATAAAGTCGTTAAAATCGGGAAGAAATGCTTTGCCCTGCGAATATAATTTTTTTGCTTTGTTGAGAGAAATTAAATGCGGATACATTACTACGTCGGGGTGATCGACTACGAATTTATCCTGTTCCCAGCCGCAGTTTTTACATTCTCCGTCGCCGAATTGGTCGATCGCGACTATATTTCCGCATACGTCGCATCTTTTAACGCCCGTTTTCGCGCGCGGGTCTTCGTAGTCTATAAACTTAAATTGCTTCGGGTCTAATCCGAGAACGTTTCGGTTTTCTTTTTCCCATTGAAATTGTAATCGGTCTTTTGCGGACAGGCGATTTTCCCACTCTTCGGAATAAACTCCGTTTTTTAATTTGACGGGATAATCGTATTTCCCCGTGGTCGGGTTATAATAGTTTACTTTTAAGTAATAGTTATCTTTTTTCATATTCTTATTATGCCAGACAAGAATAATACGAACCCCGCCAAAACGCCGATATTTCCGTGCTTTTAGGCAAATCCGACTTCGCCCGTACGGGCGAGTACGAACAAAGCCGTCTTTACCAAAAATCATCGAAAATAGCGGTGTTTTGGTTGCTTGCAAGTCTTGCGTCGCGTTTTTAGGTTAAGACGCGGCGCGCGAACGCCTTAATATACAAATATAAGACGGTCGCGGAACAATGTATTAGCCTGAAAACACGGCGCAAGACCGAGGTTCTTATTATTCTTGGCTGGCATAGCATCAGACGAATAATAGTCAAGACAATTTTACATAGTAAAAAAGTAAAAAAATTTAGTTAAAACGTTTGACAAAGCGAAAAACGGGTATTATAATGAGTGCGGAAATCCTACCGAACGGGTAGGAATTAGAGAGACCGATGAAAATATCTTCCAAAACGCATTACGGAGTTCAGGTGCTTAGCCTTATAGCGGCGAACGACAAAAGTTTTTCCGCAAAGGAACTCGAAAAATATACGGGCGTTTCGAGCAAGTATCTCGAAAAAGTGCTTAAAATTCTGCTCGGGTGCGGCGCGCTCGTGTCGCAACGCGGCGCAAGCGGCGGTTATACGCTTGCAAAACCCGCCGAAGAAATCAAAATGGGCAAGGTCGTAAGGGCTCTGGAAGAAGATAATATGGAGATTATCGGTTGCGTGAACAAACCCGGGTGTTGCTGTCCGTCGAGCGCGCTCTGGAAAAAGTTATTCGACGGTATCAACGCGATTTTAGACGACGTGTCGCTTAAAGACATAGTCGAAGGAAATTTATAAGAGGTATTATATGAAAGAGATTTATCTCGATCATGCCGCCACGACGAGAGTCGACGACAGAGTAGTAGCGAAGATGCTTCCGTACTTTACCGAAGTATACGGTAACCCCAACAGTCAGCACGGTTACGGCAGAAACGCGCAGAAGGCGGTAGACGAAGCGAGAGATACCATCGCAAAACTTATCGGCGCGAAACCGGGCGAAATTTATTTCACTTCGGGCGGTACCGAAAGCGACAACTGGGCGCTACGCGGAACGTGTAAAGCGCTTGCGGGCAAGGGCAAACACGTGATTATTTCGAAGATCGAACACGCGGCTATGCTTACGACCGCTCGCGAACTCGAAAAAGACGGTTTCGAGTTTTCGTATATAGGCGTCGACAGCGAGGGTTTTATCGATTTAGACGAACTTAAACGCTCTATACGCCCCGATACGATTTTAATCGCCTGTATGATGGCGAACAACGAAATCGGCACGATAGAGCCGATTAAAGAGATCGTTAAGATTGCGAAAGAGCGTAAAATCGAAGTGTTTACCGACGCCGTTCAGGCAATGGGCGCGTTGGATATAAACGTCGACGACTTAGGCGTCGATATGATGAGTTTCTCGTCGCATAAGTTCAACGGTCCCAAAGGAATGGGCGCGCTGTATATAAGAACGGGCGTTCCGCTCGCAAGGCTTATATCGGGCGGTCATCAGGAAAGAACGAGAAGGGGCGGTACAACCAACGTTCCCGGCGTGGTAGGCTTTGCGGAAGCGTTAAGACTTACCAAGGCGACTATGGCGGAAGACGTAAAGTACGTCGCTTCGCTTCGCGACAGATTTATATCGAGAGTACGAAGCGAAATCCCGTATTGCAGGCTCAACGGACCGAAAGACGGAAATAAAAGGCTGCCCAACAACGCAGATTTTTCGTTCGACTATATCGAGGGCGAATCGATTTTGTTCAGCCTTGACCTCGCCGGCATAGCGGTTTCGTCGGGCTCGGCTTGTTCGTCGGGTTCGCTCGAGCCGTCGCACGTGCTTATCGCTTGCGGAGTGCCCGAAGAAGTCGCGCACGGTTCGATAAGATTCACGTTCGGCAAAGAAAATACGGTTGAAGAAGTGGATTACACCGTAGATAAACTAAAAGAAATAGTCGCAAGACTCCGCGCGATGTCGCCCTTGTTCGACTTGAAAGGAGAAGTCAAAGATGTATAACGAAAAAGTAATGGAAGCGTTCAAAAACCCGAAGAACGTAGGCGAAGTAGAAAATTACGACGGACTCGGCAAGGTCGGCAACGCCGCCTGCGGAGATATAATGCAGATAACTCTGAAAATCGATAACGACGTTATAACCGACGCCAAATTCAAGACCTTCGGATGCGCGGCGGCAATCGCCACGTCGTCTACCGCCACCGAAATGGTAAAGGGTATGACCGTAGAAGAGGCGTTGAAACTCACCAACAAAAGGGTAGTGGAAGAACTCGAAGGGCTGCCGCCGCAGAAAATTCACTGTTCGGTTCTTGCCGAAGAAGCGATTAAAGCGGCAATCGAAGATTACCGCAATAAACAAAAGGGTATAACAAAAGAAGAAGACCCCAAGTACGTTTGATTTTTCACGGAACGATTACAGTCGCTGCGACCGTTTGGTCGCGGCGGCTGTCGTTTTCTTAAAACCC
>FR898436.1:5552-11011 GCA_000437515.1 Acidiphilium sp. CAG:727
GCGGGCAGCCGTGATTATCGCTTTTTGCGTTAAAAAGTCGCAACCGTTGCGGCTTTTTTCGTTACGCTTAAAAAATCCGTAAAAATTTCCGAAAATACGATTTTTTAAGAAAAATATTGGAGAAATAATGTGGAATGGAACGAAAAAATCGTATGCGTATTGTGAAAATGCGGACAAAAACCGCTTAAAAACCCTTGATACGCGTGAAACGAAGTGTTAAAATATACGCGCAATATACTAGAAGTATAAATATTGATAAATATTGCGTGCTTAACGGGCATAAAATCATACGTCGGCGCCGTTACGGGGCGGGCGTACGGTTGAAAAATATCAATACGGTTAGCCATTAGTTCAAATCTCTAATGGCTAAGGAGAAACGAGAATATGACTAAAAAAGTAATGTCGCTGCTGATCGTCGCTTGCGTGGCTATGTCTATGATAGGCGTTACCATAGGTATCGTTGCTTATCGGAAAAACAAGTCCGAAACGCCTGCCGTACACTCGTTGAACGCGGAAACGGCCGTCGATCGCGCGGGCGTCAAAAAGTATTCCGTCAATTTCAACGATTTTAATCCTACCGAAAAAAGAAGTTACGAAATCGTTCCGGCGGGGGATCTCGACGTGAACCTTGAATTTACAAAAGGCAAAGGTAGACTGGCGGAAGTCGTATACGTGACCATACTATACGGCGCGACCGAAAAGACGGAACTTCTCAAAGACGTTTACGGCAAAAATTTCGAACTTGGCAAAAATGTCGGCAAGATTAAGATTATTTTCGAATTCAGACCGACGGCGGGCGACCGCGATAACGAATATATGGGCGCGACTGCCGATTTCGTGCTGAAGATTACGAGCAAGACGGTGGAAGAAGTCAAATAAACTGTAAGGGTTTAAGTGAAATGGAAGAAGAAGGGCAGAAAGAAGTTGAAAACGTTGCGAAATCGCCGAAAAGCGGCGTAACGATCGCAAAGAAGGTTGCGAATATCGTTTTAGACGTAGTCGTGGTGGCGGTTTTGCTGCTCGCGTTGTTTACGATAGTGGTTACCATCAATGCAAAGAAGAGCCAAGATAAAGATGCTTCTTCGATTTTCGGCTACCAACTCCGTTTCGTGCAATCGGGGTCGATGGAAAAATGCGCCTATACCGACGTAAGCAAGTACAAGGTAAAGAGCATAAAAGTCAAGTCGTGCGTGTTTATCAAGACCGCCCCTACTGATGTTGAAAAAATAAAAGAGTGGTATAAAACGCTTAAAGTCGGCGACGTGCTTACTTTCCAGTATAACAGAGAAAGCGCGGCGAATAAAGACAATTACGACGGCGACAGCAAGATAATAACTCACCGGGTTATCAAGATAGAAAAAAAGGAAACCGGCAACGGGTACATAATAACGCTTAAAGGCGATTATAAATCGAGCAAAGACAACGAGCCCGCCGAGCAGGTTATAGATACCGAAGTTGACACTCCCGCAACCACTACTTATATAATAGGAAAGGTTACGGGGCAGAGTTATCTGCTGGGGCTTTGCGTGTATGTGCTTAAGTTGCGAGTCGGAATAATTTGCTTTATTATAATTCCGTGTTTGGTGATTATAGTTTTTCAGATTCTCAGAATAACGAAAGTTCTGGGCGAGGACAAAAAGAACAAACGTAAAGAAGAACAGGCGCACAAAGACGACGAGATCGAAGAGTTAAAACGACAACTCGCGGCTTTGCAGAACGCCGCCGCCCCCGAAGAATCGGCTGACCGGAAAGAAGAACAGACGGAGTAAAACGTACTGTCATTCTGAGGCTTTACCGAAGAATCTCCGACTTTCTACTGTCATTCTGAGCGAAGCGAAGAATCTCCCGGAAGGGTGATTACCGCGGAGTGTATATGACGGTAAAATAAAGTCCGACGGCGTTGCCTTTCCGGGCGACGTTTCGCCCACGATCAACATGACAAAGAAAAGACAAAAACAAAAACGTTGTAATAAATACGGGAGGACAAGAAAATGTACGTATTGATGATTTGTTTCATTGCAGTCGTACTGATAATCGGCATTTTTTGCGTCGTCGTCGTTACGAGAGATATCGTTACCGAAGAACGCGCAAAGAAAAATGCGAGCGAAGCCGCCACGGCAACGCCCGTAGTCGTATACCAGCCCGCGCCTGCGCCGCAACAGACGGAAGAACCCGAGGTTGAAGAACCGAAGGAAGAACCCGCCAAAGAAGAACCCGCAACCGAAGAAACGGCTGTTACGGAAGAAGTTGCCGAAGAGGCGGAAGACGACGGCGTCGTCAATTTCGCGACCGGCACGAAGACTCTCGACGAGAAGTATCTCGAACTTACCCCCGAGTTCAAGGGGTATTACGACGAGATCGTTCGTTTCGCCAACACGGTAGAGGGCAGCAAGCGTTATAAGAATGCAAACTACGAGGAGTACAAAGTAGGTAAAAACCGTTTGGTAAGACTTAAAATCAAACGCGAAACCGTCATTTGCGAACTCGTAATTCCTAACCTTGCGTTCAAGAACTACGTAAGCGAAAACAAGGTGGAAGTCAAGCAAGCCCCCGCGACGATAAAAGTCGTAGACGATGCGACGCTTTCCGCCGTTAAAGACAGTATGCAGATAGCGATAAACGCGATCGAAGAAGAGCGCGCTTATAAGAAAGAACAGGCAAAACTTCGCCGCAGGCAGAAAAGAGCCACGGAGTCGACCGAAGAGGAGTAAAAAACAAGAAAGGAGGAACTTAACGTGAAAAAGTTAAGAGCATTGCTTTCGGCGGCGTTAACGATAATGCTTTCGGTGTCGATTGGGGTTGTGGGAACGTACGCGTTGTTTTCAGACAACGTAGAAGTTACCAACCACTTGCAGGCAGGTACGCTCGAACTCGGACTTACGCGTACTAAACTCGTTAAATCCGTTCCGGACGCTGCTACCGGTATGCCGACGAAAACCGAAGATGCCACAGCCAGAGATTTTTCCGCTGCGACGAGTGAAAACGTTTTCGGTATAGGCGACGAAAAAATCGCGCCGGGTTCGTGGTACGAAGTCGAAATGCACGTTATCAACAAAGGCACCGTTGCGTTCAATTATCGGGTTGCGATAGAACTCGACTCCGCTACTACCGCCGAAAATCTCGCGTTTGCCGAACAATTGACGGTTTACGTAAACGGCGCGGCAGAAGGTACGAAGTTATCGGATTGTAAAATCGAAAACGGCAAAATAATAGTTTCCGACAAGTTGGTCCAAAAGAACGCTACGGAAGAAAAGTTTACAGTTAAAATCGTGTTTAACTCTCTTGCGGGCAACGCCACGCAGGGCAAAGAAGTTACGTTCGACCTCATAGTCATGGCTGAACAATACGTTCCCGCCGAAACGACGGTATAATTACGGTAAAATCTCAAAAGGAGAAAAAGAGATAATGAAAAATGCAAAAAGAAACGTAATCGTTTCGGCGATACTTACTATCGCTCTTTGCTTCAGCCTTATGATCGGCGGCACTTACGCGTGGTTCACCGATTCGGCAAAAATAAGCGTAAACAAAATCGTTTCGGGTACGTTGAAGGTCGGCCTTAATATGTGGGACGAAGAAAACGAACAATGGGTTGACGCAAACGGCAAGACGCTTTCGTTTATCCGTACCGATGCGGAAGACGAAGACAACGGTCTTTGGGCTCCCGGTTACAAGTTCAAACTTCCCAAACTTCAGGTTGTGAACAAAGGTAACCTGAAACTTAAATATAAACTCGAATTCAACGGTATGTCGGATTCGTTATTGCTTGACGTTTTGACTTTCCGCGTTAAGGTTGACGGCGGCGAAGAAAAAGCGGTTTCCGTCGGCGGCGCTATTTTGGAAAACGAAATTCTTGCGGCTAACGAAGACAAAGAAGTCGAAATTTTCGGCGAGATGAATGAAAACGCGAAGAACGAGTATCAGAATCTCGAAGTTAAGAATATGTCTATAACTTTGACTGCTGCTCAGACGAACGCAACCGAATATCCTGTTGACAGCATATCGTCTTCTTCCGGATCTACGATCGTTACCGAATCCGTTTACGGAAACGGACGTTGGGGTGCTGTTCAGGCGGAAAGAAATGCGCAGATAACTGTAGAAGCGGACGTTAAGGCGGTTGAAAAAGACCATGGCGCCGTTGCGGTATGGGCTTCCGGCAATTCGAAAGTTATTATCAACGGCGGTTATTTCTCTCAGGAAATTACCGGTACCGACGATCAGTACGATATGATTTACGCCGATGACAATGCGGTTATCGAAATCAACGGCGGTAAGTTCAAATGCAAGACTCCGAAGTGGACGCTTAACTGCAAAGACGGCAGCAATGCGAAGATAATCGTTAAAGGCGGCAGATTCTATAACTTTAACCCCTTGACCGATAACCCCGGCGAAGTTGAGGTTGCAAAGGGATACCACGTTGAAAAGAGCGGATATTGGTATATTGTATATAGCAACGATCACGTCGGCGCAGGTTATGGCAAAGCCGTAATCGGTGAAGGCGAGGATGATTGGACTATAGCAAAAATAGTTAAGAGTGCATATATCAAGGACGAAGCGAAGTTAAACAACAACGTAGTTTTAGTCGGCGCAGATTATGCAAATATTCCACTTAATTTTGCGTTCGGTAAAAATGTTATAATTGATTGTAACGGTCATAAACTTACGTATAAAGACGGAACGCCCGTAATGTCGAAGGACGGTCTAACGGTGTTCAACAACGGCGCAGTTACGGTTGCGACTACGGTTGAAGAAGTTCAGAACGCTATCAAGAACGTTGCGGCAGACGGAAAACTCTACCTTAAATTGACCGAAGGCGTTACCATTGACGAAGTTTTAGCGGTTGCCGGCGGCGACGTTACTATCGATGCGAATGGCAAAATGGTTACTAATACCGTTAACCTTTGGAACGAAGACAACGGAGCATGGTCGCTCGTTTCCGCCAGAAACGGAGCAACTGTAACCGTTAAAGGGGACGGAACTTTCAAGGCGAAAGATGGTGATAGTTTTGTTTTTGACGTTTGCGATGGTTCGACCCTCGTAATCGATGGCGGTAAGTTCATAGGCAATCTCAGCGTGCTTTACGTATATGAAGGAACGGCAATTATAAAGGGCGGTTTCTTCGATATTCAACAGAAAGAAGACGGAGCCGATCCGTATAGATGTTTGCTTAACTTGTACAATAAAAGCGGTGCGGAAGGAAAAGCGAATATTGTGATTTATGGCGGAACGTTCGTAAACTACGATCCGTCCAAGGGCGACGACAATCTCGGCGGCAATTTCGTAGCCGACGGTTATAAAGTTGTTTCTACGAGGCAGACGAACGGCGACGTTTGGTATACGGTCGTAAAGGCGTAATTACGTAATCGCGTTTGATCGCTTGCCCTTCCGGGAGATATTTCGTTTACACTCAACGTGACATTATTGTATATACACGTGTCATTCTGAGCCTTTGGCGAAGAATC